>NZ_JBPBBA010000001.1:0-288901 GCF_050896395.1 Nioella aestuarii
TCGGATCAAGTCGATGCAGGCACGCCGGCGGGCGGGGCTCAGAAGTTTCCCCGGGCGGCTTCCTTTAGGATGAGCTTATCCAAGGTTAGGTCAGAGACGGCTTTCCTCAGCCGCTCGTTCTCCTTCTGAAGCCGTTTGAGTTCCTTCAGTTGGTCGGTTCCCATCCCACCATATTGCTTGCGCCAGCGGTAATAGGTCTGCTCGGTTATGCGAACCTCGCGGATCGCATCCACACGCTGCATTCCCTGGCCGACAAGCACATCAACCTGTCGCAGCTTCTGAACTATCTCCTCGGGCTTGTGTCTCTTGTGCGCCATTCTCGGTCCTCCGTTTCCTAATCATAACGTCGGACCAGTTCAGAAGGGGCATTCCAGTGGTATGCCTAGCCGTTGTCAGTCGTTATGTGCCTCAAATAGTTCTGCGACTGCTCCACGCTCGACTTCAAATCCCACAACTCTAGACCGGAGCCTGCCAAGACCAACTCTTGGTAGGCTGTAGAGGGTGTTCGGATGTAGCGGGGATAAAGTGTGTGACACAAAGGTCCGGGTCGCCCCCGCGCGCGTCGGAGATGGCGGTATTCCGCCCGAGACAAGTGCTGCTGAGGTCTGGGAGGTAGTGCGAGAAACGCGAGGCCCTAAATAATAATAGATCGACGCGATCTGGCATAAGCAAGATTGAAATTAAGAATGGATGCTGTTTGACTTAAGGCAAATCATCTTGAGGTTCTGTGGATGGCAAAAATCCTGGTCGAACGAACAACCCGTGGCCGGCGGTTTTTTCACGATTCGCTTGCCTCGGTTCAGCTTTGGCTTGACGACGAGATCGAAGCTGCCTGCGCGGGCGAGCTTAAACGCGGTTGGAAAGACCGTGTGCTCGCGGGAGTTCTAATTTTGGCTAGTGAGAACGAAGCGTTCATTAATGCGGTGGGGCAACTCGGTGTCTCAGGCTGGCGACCAGAGTCGGGTATGAAGGATAAACTAAAGCTGGTCCGTAAGAGACTAACACCCGAAGTGGAGGCTAACGTGCGGCCATATTCATCTGTGGAGGAGTTGCGGGATCTTCGGAACTCAATCTGTCACGCGAAACCAGAGGTCGACGATACGGATCGAGTTGAGTTGGTAGAAGTCGAACAGAAAGAAAGTTGGGACATTTTTGAGAGCCTCAATCATTCTGTTGAGGAGAGATTGTCTTATGAAAGCTATAAGCGATTTCGAGACGATTCACCGTCTTCCCAAGCCTCACCCAAATCGCCTCCGCCGGGGGCGCGTCATGCCGTAGGCATGCGTCCCGCATGACGATGGCGCGGCGGCTTCGCCTTGGTTCCACGCCGGGACACCGCCCTTGCCCTCACCACCCCCCGCGCTACCTGCCGCTCATGATAAAAGTTTTGCACAACGACACATGCCCGATCTGCGCGCGCGAGGTTGCGGCCTATGCGCGGCAGGCGGACCGCGCGGGGGTGGCGCTGCATGTCGACGGGCTGGAACAAGCCGCCGAATGGTCCCTTACCCCCGACAGTGCCGCGCGCAGTTTCCGCGTCGAACAGGATGGCCAGCGGCATGAGGGGCTCGAGGCCTTCCGCCTGCTCTGGTCGCATCTGCCGGGCTGGCGCTGGCTGGCGCGGATCACCGGACTGCCGGGGGTGCATTGGCTGGCCGACCGGGTCTATCGCCACGCCGCTGCACCGGTGCTTTACGCCCTGCATCGGCGGCGCCAGCGACGCCTCGACCGGACGCACTGAACCACCCCAATGACGATCCGGCTGACTGTCACAATTTCAGCGTCACGTCTGCACGGACGGTGTATCGGGGGTGCACAGGGGGTGTACGCATGGCGCCCCCCTGTTTTCAGCCCGTAGGTTCCGCCACCAGCACCCCGTCCTGAAGGTGCAAAACCCGGTCCATCCGGGCCGCAAGCTCCAGGTTATGGGTGGCGATAAGCGCGCCCATCCCGGTTTCCCGAACCAGCGTCAGAAGCGCGTCGAAGACCACGTCGGCGGTGCCGGGGTCGAGATTGCCCGTCGGCTCATCTGCAAGCAAAATCAGTGGCTTATTGGCCAGCGCCCGGCAGAAGGCCACGCGCTGCTGCTCACCGCCCGACATCGCTGCGGGCCGGTGATCAGCGCGGTTTTCCAGCCCCACGCGAGCCAGAAGCTCTGCCGCCCGCGCCTCTGCCGCCGCCCGTGCCACACCATTGGCAAGCTGCGGCAGGATCACGTTTTCAGCAGCGGTAAACTCGGGCAGCAAATGGTGAAATTGATAAATGAATCCAACACTTTGCCGCCGCGCCGCCGTTCGCGCCCGGTCCCGTGCCTGGGTCAGGTCATCGCCCCCGATCCGCACATTCCCCACATCCGCCGTGTCGAGCAGACCCGCGATATGCAGAAGCGTCGATTTTCCCGCACCAGAGGGCGCGACCAGAGCCACCACTTCGCCCGGTTGAATGCGGACGGACGCGCCGCGAAGAACCCGGATTTCTCCAGGTTTTCCAATCTTGTAGCCCTTCTCGATCCCGTCGAGATCCAGCACCGGTTCACTCATAGCGCAGCGCCTCCACCGGGTTCATCCGCGCCGCGCGCCGGGCTGGGAAAATGGTGATCACGAAGGACAACCCAAGCGACAGGCTGACCGCCGATAACACATCATCCAACTCCAACCGCGCCGGCAAAGTCGACAGGAACCGCACAGAAGGATCCCAAACACCTCCCCCCGCCATCCAGTTGACGAAGGCGAAAATCGGGTCGATCCAGATCGCAAAGGCGCAGCCCAAAGCCACGCCAGCCAATGTGCCCGCCACGCCGATCGACGACCCGCAAATGAAGAAAACCCTCAGAATAGACCCCTCTGACAACCCCATGGTGCGCAGGATGCCGATGTCGCGGCTCTTGTTCTTCACCAGCATGATCAGGCCCGAAACGATGTTCATCGTGGCGATCAGAACAAGGATCGAGAGGATGATGAACATCACGTTATCTTCCATCTGCAAGGCCCGCAGAAATGCGCCGGAACTGTCCCGCCACGTCCAGATGATGACATCGGCCTCAGCGGCGCGGGTCAGCGGGATGACCATGTTCAGTACATTGTCTGGATCGGTCACGCTGACCTCAATTTCATCGGCCACTCCGTCCCGGTTGAAATAGGTCTGTGCCTCATCGAACGGCATGTAGACGCGAATGCGATCTATGTCGTACCGCCCAACCTGAAATATATAGGTTACTTCATAGGCGCTGATCCTAGGACTGGTGCCAAAGGCCGTGCGCGCACCATCAGGGGATATCAGGCGAATTCGGTCGCCCACACTGACCCCAAGTTCCCGCGCCACACCGACGCCCAAAGCCACCCCATAGGGGAAGTCGCGCAGCGCCCCATACGCCAGTTCGGGGCTGGCCACCAAGGGCACAGCATCCAAGTCTTCTGGCGTGATTCCGATCACTTCCACACCCGCATTGCGCCCGTTCGCGGTGGCCATTACCTGCCCACGAATGACCGGGAATGCGCCGGTGACGCCCTCGACCCCGCGCAGGCGTTCTGCGATGGCGTCATAGTCCGACAGCACCCGCAGGCTGCGCCCGCCCTCCACCTGCCGCCCCACGGGGATGACGCTGGCATGGGGGTTCGCGCCCAGAATGGTGCCCACAAATTCATGCCGGAACCCGGCGCGCACGGCGAGCGTGGCGATCAGCGCCATCACCGCCAGCATGATGCCCAGAAAGCTGATCCAGGTCATGACGCTGACCCCGCCTTCAGCGCGTTTGGCGCGGATATAGCGCCAGGCGATCATGAACTCGAACCGGGCGAAGGGCTTGGGCGGGGTTGGCATGGCTGCTCCTGTTTTACGCCGCTGCTGGCTCGGGCGCTTGGCGCACAGGTTAGCGCAAGGCGTTGGCAGCTGGAACCGCCCATTCACACGGCCGGATCACGTTTCAGCGGGCGTTCGCCGCCGCAACAGGCGAGCGACGAGCCACATCACTAGAACCAGCAGCCCGTAGCCACCCAGAAAGCCCACCCCGGCGAAGCCCGCGCCACTGGCGGTCAGTGGCAGGCCGGGGTGGAAATCCTCCAGCGCGCGGCGGCCGATTTCCGTGTCCAGACGCGCGGGCAGCAACAGGGCGCGTTCCACTGGTCCCGCCTCTCGCAACAGGGTCAGGTCCGAGGACAGCGCTTCATACCGGGTGATCGTGCGGGTCATGTCGGCATTGCGGGCCGAAAGGAAAGCAGACCCGGACAGTTCCGCCAGCGCCTCGTCCCGCGTCAGCCCTGCCGACTGTGCGGAGCGGTCGAAATCCGCGACTACAATAGACAGCTCATCCACCGCGCCCGCCAGCCGCTGCACGTAGTGCTGCGATGCCTCTGGGAACTGCGCCATTGCGCCCGCGCCTGCCAGTCCGGCGGCCAGTGCCAATAGTCTCATGGGTCTGCCTGTTCTCTGCCCGTTTTTTGGTAGGATAGCACAGATCCGCCCTGCGTGTTGAGACCCCGACTCCATGCCGGCGAAACCCTGCCGCTGCCACATTGGGGGATCGACCCCATGCCATTAGCGACCCCTGTCCGGCACAACAAGATCATCGAAACAACGTAATCTTCACCGGAGACAGACCAATGACCTTCAAGACCTTCACCAAAGCCGTGCTCGCCGCCGCTGCCCTCGCCGCCACCGCCACCACCGCAAGCGCATGGGGCTTCGACATCTGCGAGGACGTCACCATGCGTCTCAACAACAATTCCGGTCAGGCGATCGAGATCTATGACCTCGATTACTACGACTTCGGGCAGAGCATCTGGCGGTCCGAACCCCTGCCCGACCGCGTCATTCAGAATGGCGGCAGCTTCTCGTTCACCCGCAACCTTGAAGATGTGGAAAACGCCCAGACCATGCTTCGCTTCCGCTACCGCGCCACCAATAGCCAGGGTCGTTGGGAAAGCGGGTATGTCGCACAGAGCAACACGTTCACCTGCCGTCACAACACCTCGGCCACGGTCAACGTCCGCTGAACGACTGGTCAGACCTTTGCCATCGCGCCTCGGGGAACCGGGGCGCGTTTTTTGTTTCTGAATCAGCATATTGAGACGGGGAAGGTTCTTCAAAGCCTACACATTGGGGGATCGACCCCATGCCATCGGCGACCCCCATCCGGCACAACAGGATCATCGAAACAACGCAATCTTCACCGGAGACAGACCAATGACCCTCAAGACCTTCACCAAAGCCGCCATCGCAGCCGCCGCGCTCGCCGTGACCACCACCACTGCCAGCGCATGGGGCTTCGACATCTGCGAAGACGTCACCATGCGCCTGCACAACTACAGCGGTGAGGCCATCCAGATCTATGACGTGGACTACTACGACTATGGTCAGGGCATCTGGCGCTCTGAACCGTTTGAAAACCGCGTCATTCAGGATGGCTATTACTTCTCCTTCACCCGTAATCTGGAAGACGTGGAAAACGCCCAGACCCGCATTCGCTTCCGCTACCGCACCACCAGCGGCGGGCGCTGGACCGGCAGCTACACCGCGCAGGGCAGCGCCTTTACCTGCCGCCACAATGCATCGGTTGATGTGCGCCTTCGTTGAGCCAACCCTTCGAAACAGAAAACCGCGCCCCGAGTGATCGAGGCGCGGTTTTTCGTTTGTCAGAGGACCAGTATCAGCCCATATGCGGCGCGTAGATCTCCTGCACGCGGGCGACGGCGGCCTCCGGGCTCATCTCTTCGCTCTCACCCGTCCGGCGGCTGGTCAGTTCCACCACGCCGTTTTTCAACCCACGCGGGCCAACCGTGATCCGCCAGGGCAGACCGATCAGGTCCATGGTAGCGAATTTGCCACCCGCACGCTCGTTGGTGTCATCATAGAGTGGTTCGAGACCGGCCGCGGTCAGCGCCGTGTAAAGCTGTTCACAGGCTGCATCGGTTTCATCGTCGCCCTGACGAAGGTTGACAATGCCCACATGGAACGGCGTCACGCCTTCTGGCCAGATGATCCCCTTGTCGTCATGGCTCGCCTCGATGATCGCGCCAAGCAGGCGGCTGACGCCGATGCCGTGGCTGCCCATATGCACGGGAACCTTCTGGCCATCGGTGCCTTGCACCATCGCGCCCATGGGCTCGGAATATTTGGTGCCGAAGTAGAAAATCTGGCCCACCTCGATCCCACGGGCAGACCGGCGGCGTTCCTCGGGGATGGCGTTGAACGTCGCTTCGTCATGTGTTTCGTCCGTGCGGGCGTAAAGCGAGGTGAACTCCTCCATCACCGCGCGGCATTCCTCATGGCTGTCATAGTCGATTTCACGCGCACCGAGGCGGATGTCGGTCACAGCGCTATCGTAGAACACTTCCGACTCGCCCGTTTCCGCCAACACCAGGAATTCATGGGTGTCGTCGCCGCCAATCGGGCCAGAGTCAGCGCGCATCGGAATGGCCTGAAGCCCCATGCGCTCATAGGTGCGCAGGTAGCTGACGAGGTGGCGGTTATAGGCGTGAAGGGCATCTTCCTTGGTCAGGTCGAAGTTGTAGCCGTCCTTCATGTAGAACTCACGCCCCCGCATCACGCCGAAACGCGGGCGGATCTCGTCGCGGAACTTCCACTGGATGTGATAGAGCGTCAGCGGCAGATCCTTGTAGCTGCTGACATGGCTGCGGAAGATGTCGGTGATCATCTCCTCGTTCGTGGGACCGTAGAGCATGTCACGGTCATGCCGGTCGCGGATGCGCAGCATTTCCTCGCCATAGTCGTCATAACGCCCCGACTCTCGCCACAGGTCGGCGGGTTGCAGCGTCGGCATCAGCAGCGGGATATGGCCCGCGCGCTGCTGTTCCTCATGTACGATGTTTTCGATCTTGCGCAGCACCTTGAAGCCGAGAGGCAACCAGGAATAGATGCCCGCCGACTGCTGTTTGATCATGCCAGCACGCAGCATGTAGCGGTGGCTGACGATCTGGGCCTCGGCGGGGGTTTCTTTCAGAACGGGCAGAAAATAGCGGGACAGACGCATGTGGGCAGACCTATAGGTTCGTTTGGCCCCTGATTAGGGGAAAGGGCGCGCGGGGGCAATCAGGCTTGCGCGGCTCGGGCCGCAAGGCTGAGACAGACCTTGGTCGCCAGCGCCATATCCTGCACGCTGACCCATTCCAGCGGGCCGTGGATCTCCTGCATCCCGCAGAAGATGTTGGGGCATGGCACGCCAAGCTCGGTCAGGCGCGATCCGTCGGTGCCACCGCGAATGGCGGTACTGTCCGGGTTCATACCGTGGTCCCGGTACGCCTCGCGCGCGAGGTCGACGGGGGACATGTCCTTTTCCAGCCAATAGCGCATGTTGCGATACTGGGGGCGGATCGCGCAGGTGATCTCGGCGCGGGGTTCGGTGGCGGCGACGGCCTCGCAGACCTGCTGCAGTAGCGCACCCTTGGCGGCAAGGCCATCAAGTTCGAAATCGCGCAGGATGAAGCTGAGTTCGGCCTCTGCGGCAGTGCCCGACATCGCATAGAGATGGATGAACCCGTCACGGCCTTCGGTCGTCTCCGGCGTCAGCGTTACATGCGGCAGGGTCTGCACGATCTTGGCGGCCAGATGCAGCGCGTTCACAAGCTTGTCCTTCGCCCAACCGGGATGCGCGGCGACGCCCTTGACAGTCACCAGCGCGCCATCGGCTGAGAAGCTTTCATATTCAAGCTCACCAGGCATTGAGCCATCGAGCGTATAGGCAAAATCTGCCCCCAGATCGGCGGGCAGCCGTTCATCAACGCCGCGCCCAATCTCCTCGTCGGGGGTGAAGGCGATGCGGATCTTGCCGTGGCTGTGCCCCGGTTCGGACAGCAGTTTGCGCGCCATCGTCATGATGATCGCTATGCCCGCCTTGTCATCGGCACCAAGCAGCGTTGTGCCACTGGCGGTGATAATGTCCTCGCCCACTTTCTCTGCCAGATAGGGGGCGTTTTCCGGCGACAGTTTCAGCCCCGGCGCATCGGCGAAGGTGATGTCGCCACCATTGTAGTGGCGATGCACGACGGGTTTCACCCCGGTCGCATTGTAGGCAGGGGCCGTGTCCATATGCGCGCAGAAGCCCACAACCGGTGCGCCCTCGACAGTCGCGGGGATCGTCGCCAGCACCACGCCGTATTCGGTGATTTGAACGTCCTCGGCGCCGATCTCCTCCAGTTCAGCTTTCAGAACCCGCGCCAGATCAAGTTGGATCGCGGTGCTTGGAGAGGTCGGCGACTCCCCATCACTCTGGGTGTCGATAGAGGCGTAGCGGACCAGCCGGGTTTCCAGCTCGGAATCGAATTCGGTGCGCATGGGGGTTCCTTTCTGCTTGCCCGCATCAGGGGCAAGCCAAAGGAGGGAGTCAAGCCGATTGGCCCAACCCCCGCTTCTGGAGATTTTGGCTGTCTGATCTCCATAGTCGAAGCGCGGTTCAGGGAGAATTGAGCCGGCAAGGTATACGAATTCACGAGCCGGCGCCCCCACTGAATACTCAGCGCAGGTTTCAAAGCCCCTAGCATGAGGGGATCCGCATGAAACGCATGGCCGCATCCCTCCGCTTCGGCCGCGCGCAAGAACCGATATCCGGCATCTCAAGACTGTCCCGACGTGCCTCAGGGTCCACGTGTCCATGCAGGGCGGACATCCTCACGCGGCTGCGCGTCTAATGCGGCACCGATATCGTCCAGCAGATGTGGGGACGTTTCTGCCAGCCTGTGCAGATCATTTTCCCAATGCGGCTGATCCTGCCTGCCCGCCAATTTCCGTGCCACCCGATAAAGAAAGCGGGTGATCCACACCCCAAGAAAATGGGATTCAGCATGGATATGGCTTGAGTTTATCTGAAGGTGTGCCATCTCGGATTCCTTTGCGCATTCCTGAAACCCTTGATATTCTGATGACAATATCCTGATCAAACCAAGCTTTCTAACGGCCTGGATTAAGAAAACTAGCCCAAGAGCTCCCATGCGCCTGCCCCCTTTGAACGCTCTGCGCGCCTTCGAAGCCGCCGCCCGCCACCAGGGCTATATCGCCGCTGCCGAAGAGCTTTGCGTCACGCGTGGCGCAATCAGCCGCCATGTGAAGCTGCTGGAAGAGCATCTGGGCGTGGCTCTGTTTCATCGCGGACATAAAGGCGTCGCTTTGACAGAGGCTGGACAGGATCTGTTGCCGGTTCTGACCGAGACCTTCACAAGGATCGCGACACAGGTGGCACAGCTTTCCGAGCAAGCGGCGGAGCTGCGCATCATCTGCCCGCCCACCCTGTCGATCCGCTGGCTGTTTCCCAAACTCGCTCGGTTCCGGCAGCTCCACCCTGAAATCCAGGTGCGCCTGACAACCGATTTTTATGGCGACAGCGGGTTTGACCCGACACGCTACGATCTTGGCGTTTCGCTGGAAGTCTGGCCCGGGCGTTCTGCGGATGTCAAAACGCAAGCGATATTCCCAATGCGTCTGTCACCGGCCTGTTCCCCTGCCCTGATGGCAGGCTCGCACGCGCTGCGCACACCTGCCGATCTGGGCCGTGTAACCCTGCTGCACGAAAGCGCAGCGCGAGAGGACTGGCAGACCTGGGTAAGGCACTTTGAGATCAAGGAGTTTGATCCAACGCGAGGAGAAGCCTTTCCCAATCTCGACATGGCCACCAAGGCCGCTGTGATGGGGGCTGGTGTGGTGATGGCCGATCTTGCCCTGTGCCAGGAAGAGCTGCAAAACGGCACGCTTGTGCTGCCATTCCCAGACATGGCCTGCGACACTCCGCATGGCAGCTACGCCCTGATCGGTTCAGAAGACCGTTGGCACGCCCCAAACGTGAAGACCTTCCGGGATTGGATCGCGACAGAGCACCGAAACTGACCCGCAAGGCGGAAGCGCAGCTATCAACAGGCTGCAATTCAATTGACACGAGGTCCCTTTCTGCAAGAGCGTCGGCAATCATTGCCCCCATAGGATTGCCATGACCACTGCCTCTCAGCCCAACATCCTTCTGATCATGGCCGACCAGATGACACCGTTCCTTCTGGAGGCTTGCGGCTATTCGGGCGCTCATACACCAAACCTGACCGCGCTGGCCCGCAGGTCTGCCCAGTTCACCAACGCCTATTCTCCTAGCCCAATCTGTGTGCCCGCGCGATCCTGCTTCATGACCGGGCTGCATACGTCCACCACCGGCTGTTATGACAATGGCGATCCGTTCGACAGCTTCATTCCCACCTTCGCCCATTACCTGACGAACGCTGGCTACGAGACGGTTCTGTCCGGGAAAATGCATTTCATCGGGGCAGACCAGCTGCACGGCTTTCAACGGCGGCTCAACCCCGATATCTATCCAGCTGGCTTCCTGTGGTCCTATCCGTTGCCGCCCGACGATGACCCGGAATGGCAGGCCTTTGATTTCGTGGCACAATACCAGTCACAGAATATCGGCCCCGGCTGGTCGAAAGAGCTGCAATATGACGAGGAAACCCAGTTTCGAGCGTTGGAGTTTCTGCGTCATCAACCAGATCACCCCTGGATGCTGACGGTGTCCTTCACCAATCCACACCCACCCTACAAGGTGCCGCGCAAGTACTGGGAGTTGTATAAGGACGCGGATCTGCCCCTGCCCCACTACCCCGACGACATGGACGCGCGGTATTCCGATTTCGACCGGGCCCTGCGCCGGTGGCACGGGCTGGACCGCGGCAACATCCGTAACGCTGAAGATCTGTTGGCTATGCGCAGGGGATATGCTGCGCTGTGCCACTATGTGGATGACAAACTTGGCGAGCTCCTCGACGTGCTGGAGGAGCAGGGCCAGCGCGACGATACGATAATCATTTTCACGGCCGACCATGGAGAGATGTTGGGGGAACATGGGTTGATTCAGAAGCGCAGCTTCTACGAATGGTCTACGCGCATCCCACTTTTGATCGACATGCCGGGCAAAGCTGCGCTTAAGGTCGATACACCGGTTTCCCTGATTGACGTGCCCGCCACGCTGATCGACCTAGCTGTTCAGACACCAGCCCGCCCACTCGAAGGCAGATCCCTCATGCCCGCCTTGAACGGCGATCAGTTGGAGACCATTCCAATTGTCTCCGAGTACCACGGGGAAGGCATTATGCGCCCCAGTTTCATGGTGAGGCTTGGAGATTGGAAATACATCTACTGCCACCGCTCGGCCCCGCAGCTTTTCAACCTTGCCGAAGATCCTGACGAATGGATCAATCGCGCAGGAAATCCTGATGTGGCGATGATCGAAGCGGAAGTGAACCGGGTCATCACGGGCGGGCGCTTCGACCTCGATGCCATCGAAGCGGAAGTTTGGGCGCGCCTGCCAATGAAGGATGCCGTGAATCGGGCAATGGCTGCGAACGGCACCGAGTGGGATTATGATACCCGTGGCGCGGGGGCGGCTCGTTATGTCAGAAGCTGACCGCACAGTCTTACCACGCTCAGCTCGATGCTATACGATGCCCGTGACGACAGTAAGCGCCGCGCCATGAGCAAGACATCCACCATTTCGGGCTATTCCGGCAAGCCCCTCTACCAAAAGCTCGGACTGAAACCCGGCCTGAGCTACATCGCGCTCAATCCGCCTGCGCATATTGACGATTTGCTGTCGGGGGCTGAGGGAACGGTATTTTTGCCTGAGACGGCTGGCCCGGCAGATATCGTGCACCTGTTTTGTAGCGACCGCGCCACGTTGGATAGGCAGGGCCCCGCCGCTCTGGAAATGGTGGCTGATAAGGGGATGCTCTGGATCAGCTGGCCCAAGAAATCCTCGTCCCTGTTCATGGACCTCACTGAAGACGGGTTGCGCGAGGTGATGTTGCCGACGGGATGGGTCGATGTGAAGGTCTGCGCCGTGGATCAGGACTGGTCCGGCCTGAAATTCCTGCGCCGAAAAGCATGATTTGCGTCACTTGATGCCTTTGACGACTGGTTCCGCCCCGATCGCTGCCGCAAGCGCCTTGAAACGCGCCTGCGCGACCTCTCCGAACAGATCCCGCGCGGTGTCGGTCTTCAGGGTCAGTTCAAGGATGCCTTTCTTGGGGAAAAGCTTGAGCTTGCCGTGATCGAGGGGCTTTTCCAGCGTGA
This sequence comes from Nioella aestuarii, assembly GCF_050896395.1. NCBI lineage: Bacteria > Pseudomonadati > Pseudomonadota > Alphaproteobacteria > Rhodobacterales > Paracoccaceae > Nioella > Nioella aestuarii. The sequence continues at coordinate 12,058 of NZ_JBPBBA010000001.1, forward strand.
ACATCGCACCGAAGCGCATGGCGCGACCCATGATCTCTGCCTGCTGCACCTGCTTCTCGGTCAGCAGCTCCAGCAGCGGATCGAAATTGGTGTCCTTGCGGCTGGATTTGTAGCGATGCAGCAGGGCGAGGCCCAGATAAACCCGTTCCTCATGGGTCAGACCGCCCAGGTTGGCCCGTGTTGCGTTGTCGAAACAGACTTCTGCGCGATAATCGGGATGTGCCCGCCAGCTGACATCATGCAACAGGCAGGCCGCGCGCATCACACGCTTCATCTCGGGCCGGATGCGTCCGAAGAGGGGTTCAATGAACCGATAGAGCGCGCGCCCGAACCCCGGCATCCGGGCATTGGCCAGCTCCATGTGATAGGCCGCTTCGATCAGTGGATCGCGTTGGCGCTGCTCGTCCGACATCTGTTCATAGAGCAGCCCTTCGCGAATCCCGTAGGACGAAATGGCCACCTCATCGGGTTTGAAACTGCGCACCAGTTCTTTCAGCACAAGCGAGGCCAGCGGCACCAACGCCATCCGCTCGGCACTTGTACCAGTGCGGCTGCGCAAATCCTCTAGATCGGACTTCTGGATATAGGCGATGGTGGCTCGGATATCCTTGCGGGTCATCCGATATTCGTGCAGCACCTTCAGCGGATATCCTTGGCGTTCCATGTCGATCCGGGCAATTGCCCGCCAAGAGCCACCAACAAGGAACAACCGCCCCGCGGGTTCGGTAAACTGATTGCGCAGACCCGCAACCCGATCCTTGATATGTGCCTTGATCGCCTTCTTGCCGCCTTTGATCCCTTGCAGCTTCAGCGGACCGAGATCAGATGTTTCGCGCGCGCCGACCTGACCGTCGCCAAGAAGTTCCGCAAGCTCCATCGAGGACCCGCCGATATCGCAAATCATGCCAAAGGCACCTGGCCAGCCAAGAAGCACTCCCTGCGCTGAAAGTCGTGCCTCTTCCCGTCCGTCGATGACGTGAATGGTCAGGCCAGTTTCACGTTCGGCCTCGGCCTTGAATTCCGGACCATCCTCGGCTTCGCGCATCGCAGCCGTAGCGACAGTGACGAGTGAAGTAACGTTCATGCCCTTGGCCAGTGCCGCGAAGCGTTTCAACGCGGCCATTGCGCGGGGCCTGCCCGTGGCAGACAGTCGCCCGGTTTCGGCAAAGCCCGCGCCAAGCCCACACAGGATTTTTTCGTTGTAGAAATAGGCGGGTGAGCGCGCCGCGCCGTCAAACACCACCATCCTCACCGAGTTGGAGCCAATGTCGATCACGCCCACCCTTGCCAGGTTCCGCGCGTGCGGATCCTGGAAAAGTGGCGTACCGAAAAGCCCCCCGTCGGCAACTGTCCCGGACCCAGCAATACGCGGATCCGCCAATTCGGCTTGTCCCATCATGATCCGGTCATGGCACGGGGTTGGTGACTCGGTCAATCGTGGGAATGCGCCAATTCAGGCACATCCGCCGCCCCCGCCGATCCACGTCCCGAGAGAGACGGGTTTTGCATGAAAAAGCGGTGGCAGGAAAACGGCTTGTCGATCTGGTCGAGGTCAGGGCGCACGAAACTGCCATCGGCCTGCAAGACCCAGCTTTGGGCGACATCCGCCAGGTTTGCCGCCATGATCTGGCTGACAATCTGCGCTTTCACCGTGGGATTGGTGCATTCCACCAGCGTTTCCACCCTGCGATTGAGGTTACGCCCCATCCAGTCAGCAGAGCTGATATAGACCCGCGCCTTCTTGGCGGGCAGCCCGTGACCGTTGCCGAAACAGACGATGCGGCTGTGTTCCAGGAACCGGCCCACGACCGATTTCACCCGGATGTTTTCCGACAGCCCTTTGACCCCGGGGCGCAACCCGCAGATCCCCCGGATCACGAGGTCAATTTTCACACCGGCCTGGCTGGCCTCGTAAAGCGCGTCGATCACGTCGGAGTCGATGATACTGTTCATCTTGGCCCAGACCATCGCCGGTTTGCCCGCGCGGGCGTGCTCCGCCTCGGCCCTAAGGTTCTCGATGATCGTTGATTTCAGGCTAAGCGGAGAAATGCGCAGATTGTCCAGCTTCTCGGGTTCCGCATATCCGCCAACGTAGTTGAACACCTTGGTAGCATCGCGGCCAAGCGCGTCATCACAGGTGAACAGCGACAGGTCAGTATAGATGCGCGCCGTTATCGGGTGATAGTTGCCGGTCCCGAAATGGGTATATGTTACCAGCCGGTCGCCCTCACGCCGCACGACGGCGCTGATCTTGGCGTGGGTCTTGTAGTTGATGAACCCATAGACCACATGCGCGCCTGCCCGTTCCAGTTTGCGCGACTGGCGAATATTGGCCGCCTCGTCAAAGCGGGCCTTCAGTTCCACGAGCGCCGTAACCGACTTGCCGTTTTCCGCCGCCTCACACAGTGCATCGACAATCGGACTTTCGTTCGACGTCCGGTACAGGGTCTGCTTGATCGCCACCACATTGGGATCGCGCGCCGCCTGCGCGAGAAAACGGATCACCATGTCGAAGGTCTCGTACGGATGGTGCAGCAACATGTCTTTCTGCCGGATGGCCGAGAACATGTCTCCCTCATGGTCCTGCACCCGTTCGGGCACCCGCGGGGTGAAGCTCGGCCACAGCAGATCGGGACGCTCATCAAGCACCAGCTCCTTAAGCCGCGCGAGACCGATCATGCCGCGCACCTCGATCACTTCATCCGGCCGCACGTCGAGCTGTTCGTATATCTCGTCTTTCAGAGCCTCAGGTGCTCCGGCAGAGACCTGAAGTCGCACCACATGACCGCGGCGGCGGCGTTTCAGGGCGGTCTCGAATTCACGTACCAGGTCTTCGGCCTCTTCCTCCACTTCCAGATCGCTGTCGCGCAGCACCCGGAACATGCAGGATCCGGTCAGCTTGTAGCCTGGGAAAAGCGCGCCGATCTTGAGCAGCAGCAATTCCTCCAGCGGCAGGAACCGCGCGGCGCCTTCCGGCGCGGGCAGCCGCACGAAGCGATCAATCTGGTTCGGGATAGGCAACAGCGCCTGCAAGGGCCGTCCATCGCGTTGGCGTTTCATCTGAAGGGCAAGCGACACACCTTCGTTCGGGATGAACGGGAAAGGATGCGCCGGGTCGATGGCCAGCGGTGACAGAACCGGGAACACATTGGACAGGAACATCTCGTCCAGCGCCACCTTGTCAGCCGCCTTGAGCGCCGAGCGGGTCACGACGGTGATCTTCTCCGCCTCCATCTCGGATTTCAGGGCGTTCCATGCCGCTTGCTGAGATTGCATCAGCTTGCGTGCATCGGCGTTTATCAGACGCAACTGTTCCGTTGGGGTGCGCCCATCGTCCGAGGGCGTTGTGTTGCCTTCGTTGGCCAACTCACGCAGGCCCGCGACGCGCACGGTATAGAACTCATCCAGGTTCGCTGCCGAGATCGAGACGAAGCGCACCCGTTCCAGAAGCGGCACGCGGGGATTTTCCGCCTCCTCCAGCACCCGCCAGTTGAAGGCAAGCCAGCTAAGCTCCCGATTGAAGAACCGTTGCGGGCCGGTGCGCTGTGCCTCAGGCAAGTCAACGGGATCAGGGATTGGAGCGTGAAGGAAATCGGCGTTGATCATATGGCTGCCATAGGCTTGGGATGTGACACCAGCGTGACACTCATTCCGCCATCTCCGCAAGCAGCGTGGCGATCATGGGTTTCGTGGGTCTTGACTTGTCGCGAAGAGAGCGGGAATCGATGGCCTCGACCAAATGCCGGGCAGCAACGAAGGACCGCTCCATCCGCAGGACCGCATAAGAGATTAGCTCGGGACCAAGCGCAAGCTGACGGTCTGACGCAAGTTTGACCATGACGGCAGACAGCAGCGCATCATCGGGGCCTTGCAGTTTCAGAACACCGGCCTGCTGCATACGGCTTTTCAGATCCGGCAGGGTGACGCGCCAGCGTGAGGGATCGGTACGTGCCGTCAGCAACAGCCGCCCCCCCTGCCCCAGAACCGCGTTGTGCAGGTGGAAAAGAGCGGTTTCCGCAATGTCTCCCGTGACCTGATCGGCATCCTCGACGACAAGCGCCGGACCGACTTCGTCTAGCGCCAAATCCGCCAACGCCGCCGTGTCGACCACCTTAGCGCCCGTTAATGCGGCCCAGACATGCGCGAGGTGGGTCTTGCCAGATGCCTCTGGCCCCACCAACACCATCTTGCCGTGCGGCCAGCTGTCCCAAGCCTCGATCCCCGCCACGGCGGCGGCATTCGCATCCGAAACGAAGAAGTCGTCGCGCCCGAGGGCGGTGCGCACGGGGAGGTCAAGAAGAAGCTGTTCGGCCATGACTTACATGTCGTCGTCTTCGGCGCGGCCTTCAAGCCCTTTGTACAGCCTGCCCTCGCGATATTGCGCCATGCCGTAGCGCACCAGAACCCCTATCATCGCGGCGACGGGCACCGCCACCAACATGCCGACAAAGCCGAAGACAGACCCGAACGCCGCCAGAGCGAACAGCAGCCAGACCGGATGCAGCCCGACCGAGCTGCCGACAAGGTTGGGGGTCAGCACATTGCCTTCAGCCACCTGCCCGATGGCAAAGATCACCGCGACGAGACCAATGCGCAGCCAATCCGTGGCGTGGCGCACGGTTTCTCCGTCCACGACTTCGCTGTAGCCCCAGTATTGGAACAGCGCCAGTCCGATGGCCAGCACACCACCCACCAGGGCACCCACATAGGGAATGAAGGTCAGCGCGCCCGCGATCAGCCCGACAATCAGGCCAAAATTGAGCCCTACGGACATCAGGGCGATGGCGTAAAACACGCCGAGGATCAGGCAAACAGTGCCCTGCCCGCGCACAAAGCTGGCAAGCGTCCGGTCAATCTCTGACGCCAGTTGCCGGATCACCGGCGCATGATCGCGGGGCAGCAAATCGTCTATGCCCGCAATCATGCGATCCCAGTCCAGCAAGAGATAAAACGCGACCACGGGCGCGATCACCAAGACCACAACGCTATTGACCGCCGCGCCCGCCGAAGACAGGACCGAGGACACCACCGTGCCGATCTGACTACGGGCAGAGGCCAGCACATCGGCGATGGTCTGACGCGCGGCACTGTCTTCCTGGATGAGCGTGGGGAAGCGTTCGATCAGAAAATCGCGCAAGGTCGCATAAAGCTCGGGCGCGGCCTGCACCAGGGCGATGACCTGTCCGATCAACATCGGCAGCACCAGAAGCAGGGCCAGAAGGAACAACAGCACCGCAAAGGCGAAGATCACCACCGTGGCCCAGGCCCGTGTGAAGCCCCGGTCTTCCAGCCGGTCCGCCAATGGATCAAGGCAATAGGCAATCGCGCCGCCCACTACGAAGGGCAATAAAACCCCGCCAAGAAACCACATCAACAGCAGGAAAACGGCCGCAGCGATTCCCCAATAGGTCGCTTGCTGTTTCACGGGCAGGGCCATTTGGCGATTGTCCTTCCTTGCACACAGGGCAGTCATTCGCCTCAAGCTGCCCGCCGCGGGCCGGGTTTTCAAGCCGAAGGTGGCAAATTCGCCGCAGAAGGCCAGAATTCCTGACCAAAACCTTTGACTACTCGTGATATGGCCCCATTTAAGGGGCGCGAACAGACAATTTTCAGGGGACATCATGCTACTGCGCGCCATTGACCGGTTTTTCTCTCACGAAGCATCGGGCGGTATCTTACTAGGCCTGTCGGCCATTGCCGCCCTCATCGTGGCCAACTCCGCCCTTCAACCCAGCTATGATTGGCTGCTCAACGTTCCGCTCTCGGTGACCATTGGTGGCGAGGGACTGGAGAAACCGCTGATCCTGTGGATCAATGACGGTTTGATGGCGATCTTCTTTTTCTTGATCGGTCTGGAACTCAAGCGCGAAATTCTTGAAGGCAAGCTGAAGAACCCGCGCGACGTAATCCTGCCGGGCCTTGCGGCCGTGGGGGGCATGGCCGTTCCGGCGCTGGTTTATCTCTTTTTCAACTGGGGCAATGCCGAGACTATCGGCGGTTGGGCTATCCCGGCTGCAACCGACATCGCCTTTGCACTTGGTGTTCTGGCGCTGGTCGGCAGCCGCGTTCCGACGGCGCTGAAGGTCTTCCTGCTGACGCTGGCGATCCTCGATGACCTTGGGGCCATCATCATCATCGCACTCTTTTACACCGCCGAACTGAAGGCCAACTACCTGCTCTATGCGCTTGCACCGCTGGCGGGGATGTTGTGGCTGAACATGAAAGGCGCGCATCGCATGGCCCCGATCTTGCTGCTTGGCCTCGTGCTGTGGGTGCTGGTGCTGAAATCCGGCGTACACGCGACGCTGGCCGGTGTGATCACCGCTTTCCTGATCCCGCTCAAGGACAAGTGGGGCAAGTCGCCCCTTCATGCGCTGGAACATGGGCTCGCGCCTTACGTGTTGTTCCTGATCGTGCCGATCTTTGCCTTTGCCAATGCAGGTGTATCGCTGGAAGGCATGTCGCTGGCCGACCTGATGGCCCCGCTGCCGCTTGGCATCGCGCTTGGCCTGATCGTGGGTAAGCAGGTGGGTGTCTTCGGAATGACCTGGCTCGCCGTCAAAATGGGTCTGGCCAAACTGCCCCACGGCGTGACCTGGGCACATATCTACGGCCTCGCCTGTCTGGCTGGTATCGGCTTTACCATGTCGCTCTTTATCGGCTCGCTCAGCTTTGCCGACCCGGAACTCATGAACGCGGTACGCGTGGGTGTTCTGTCCGGCTCGCTGGTGTCGGGTGTGGTGGGCTTCGCCATCCTGCGCCTGAGCGGCAATGCGTCCGAAGATCTGGCCGCCCCTGCCGTCGCCCGCTGAAAAGGCGACAGAAACAGAAAAGGCCCCGTATCACGCGGGGCCTTTTTTCACGTAAGGTCGTTCAGCTGAGAGTTGAGCGCGCCATCTCGAAAACCATCCAGGTCACCCGCTCTCAGGCGGCCAGAACGCCGTTGACGAAATGTCGTCGGGTGCGGACCCGGGCCGCACAAGAACCGGCTGCGGATCAGAAGGTTTCCATGATCAGCCGCCCATCGCAAATGGTGCCATTATAAGTGCCGATCCATATATCGTAAATGCCGTCCCCAGCGGGACGAGTCAGGCGAATCTTCGGGTCTCGATTTCCGTTGGCGTTGTCATCAAAATACAAGTTTCCGTCGGCCGTATTGATGAGCATTACACTGTCGCAATTGCTTTCGACACTGAATTCAAGCTGATAGCCAGTCAGTCCGCGGATTGTAATCGTAAAGTGTGGTTCGTCGTACACCCAACCATACATGGGACCGGTCCAGTTGGGGGCCCGGTCGCGGCAATATTGCAGAGCTCTGTCGCCGTCGACGACGACGTTCAGGCTGCGTGGCGTGTACAACTCTTGCGCGGTTGTTTCGTATACTTCGCGTCCCAACAATGTGTAATCCGGGCACGCGCTCGACGCGGTACCCAGGACGCAAAGAGCCAAAGCATAAACCATCTGTCGCACGACAAGCCCTCCCATGGGAACAGGCGAGTGTCCACTCGGCCAATCCAAATCTTATCGCATCCCTGCCCCGACAATGCCACAATCAGCCGTTTGCAGCAAGGCGAGCGGCAGGCAGGACAATGCCCGCCACCTGAACAGGATCAGCTGCGGGTGTCGCGCACGATGTCGAGGATCTTCTTGGCCGCTTCCGGGATGTTGGTGCCGGGACCGAAGATCGCCTTCACACCTGCCTTGTAGAGGAACTCGTAATCCTGATGCGGGATCACCCCGCCGCAGATCACGATGATATCGCCCGCACCTTCCGCCTTCAGCGCCTCGATCAGCTTGGGCGCCAGCGTCTTGTGACCGGCGGCCTGCGACGAGATCCCGACGATGTGCACATCGTTGTCGATCGCGTCCTGCGCGGCCTCTTCAGGCGTCTGGAACAGCGGACCCACATCGACGTCGAACCCAATATCGGCGAAAGCGGTGGCGATCACCTTGGCACCCCGGTCGTGCCCGTCCTGACCCATCTTGACCACAAGCATCCGGGGACGGCGCCCTTCTTCCTCGGCGAACTTCTCTACATCCGCCTGGATCGCGGCGAAACCCTCGTCGCCCTCATATGCCGCGCCGTAAACCCCGGCCAGCGTCTTCACCTCGGCCCGGTGGCGACCGAATTCCTTCTCCATAGCCATACTGATTTCTCCGACTGATGCGCGAGCGCGGGCCGCTTCAACGGCTGCCTCCAGCAGGTTGCCGCCTTCGCTGGCGCGGCGGGTCAGTTCGGCAAGCGCTGCTTCGCACGCCGCCTCGTCACGGGTGGCGCGCATGGATGCAAGGCGCGCAACCTGCGCCTCGCGCACGGCCACGTTGTCGACGTCGAGAATGTCGATCGGATCCTGCTTGTCGAGCTTGTACTTGTTCACGCCGACGATCACCTCGTCGCCCCGGTCGATCATCGCCTGACGACGCGCTGCCGATTCCTCGATGCGCAGTTTCGGCATACCGCTGGCAACCGCTTTGGTCATGCCGCCCATCTCCTCGACTTCCTCGATCAGCGCCCAGGCCTTTTCCGCCAGTTCCGCCGTCAGGCTTTCGACGTAGTAAGACCCCGCCAGCGGGTCGACCACGTTGGTGATCCCGGTTTCTTCCTGAAGGATTAGCTGCGTGTTGCGGGCGATGCGGGCACTGAATTCCGTCGGCAGGGCAATCGCCTCGTCCAAAGCGTTGGTGTGCAGCGACTGCGTGCCGCCAAGCGCAGCGGCCATCGCCTCATAGGCGGTGCGGATGACGTTGTTATAGGGGTCCTGTTCCTGCAAGGACACGCCCGAGGTCTGGCAATGGGTGCGCAGCATCTTGGAGCGCGGGTTCTGCGCGCCGAACTCATCCATGATCCGGTGCCACAGAAGCCGCGCGGCGCGCAGCTTGGCTGCCTCCATGAAGAAGTTCATGCCAATCGCAAAGAAGAACGACAGGCGCCCTGCGAACTTGTCCACATCCATGCCCGCATTGATCGCCGCGCGTACATATTCGCGGCCATCAGCCAGCGTGTAGGCCAGTTCCTGCACCAGGTTCGCCCCGGCCTCTTGCATGTGATAGCCGGAGATCGAGATCGAGTTGAACTTGGGCATCTCGTTCGAGGTGTATTCGATGATATCCGAAATGATCCGCATCGAAGGTTCGGGCGGGTAGATATAGGTGTTGCGAACCATGAACTCCTTCAGAATGTCGTTCTGAATGGTCCCGGCCAGCAGCGCCTTGTCATGCCCCTGTTCCTCGCCCGTCACGATGAAATTGGCGAGGATCGGGATAACCGCGCCGTTCATGGTCATGGAGACGGAAATCTTATCAAGCGGAATGCCGTCGAAGAGGATCTTCATGTCCTCGACGCTGTCGATGGCAACACCGGCCTTGCCCACATCGCCCTCGACGCGCGGGTGGTCGCTGTCATAGCCCCGGTGCGTGGCCAGATCGAAGGCGACCGACACGCCCTGCTGACCGGCTGCCAGAGCCTTGCGGTAGAAGGCGTTGGACTCCTCCGCCGTCGAGAAGCCCGCATATTGCCGAATTGTCCAGGGGCGGCCCGCATACATCGTTGCCTTGACGCCGCGGGTGAACGGCTCTTGCCCCGGTATCGTGCCCATATGCGGCAGGCCGGCGGTATCTTCCTCGGTATAGAGGGGTTTGACGGCGATGCCTTCCAGCGTGTTCCATGTCAGGTCATCTGGCGAACGGCCCCGCAATTCCTTCGCGGCCATGTCCTGCCAGGCTTGGGTCTTGTCGCTCATCTTTTCGGTCCTCTTCTCAATCCGGCGCCGGGGGCTGGATCGCCCCGTTCAACGCCATGCAGGGATGCAATCTTGCGTCCATGCGGTTATGCCTCTTCGCTTTCACGGAACCCGCCCCTATATCTTTGAGATACGGAGGTTTCATGCGCGCAGTACTGTCTATCTTGCTGGCCCTGACGCTCGCCCTGCCGGGCGCTGCACAAGAGGCCGACACTCCGGCTGAGGCGGAAGACGCCCCGCCGGTGCTGCAAATCATTGATGCCGTCGAAAGCGGCATCACGTTGGAAGAGCTCACCTGGGTGTCTCGCCCCATCGTGATCTTTGCCGAAACCGACCGCGACCCCCGGTTCCAGGACCAGATCGACCTGCTTTTGGAACGGCCCGGTCCCTTGCTGGAACGCGATGTCGTGATCGTAATCGACTCCGACCCGGCCGCAGAAAGCCCGATCCGGCAGGCGCTGCGCCCGCGCGGGTTCTCGCTGGTGATCATCCAGCGCGACGGACGTGTCGCCTTGCGCAAGCCCAACCCGTGGGACGTGCGTGAAATCATGCGCGCCATCGACAACCTGCCGATGCGGATAGAGGAAATGGGGCTTAGCCAATAGAGCCAAGGCCCCGCTTCACATCCATCCAGGCCCGGCCTGCAGCAATGGCGGGCAATTCGCCACGAGGGCGACGTTATCCGAGCCGCACGCGTCATAGGGTTATTAGAACTCCATGATGACGTCGTCCACGGCAAGGCTATCGCCCGCCGCTGCGTTGATCTTGGCGACGACGCCTTTCTTTTCGGCCCGCAGGATGTTTTCCATCTTCATGGCTTCCACGGTGCACAGTGCCTGGCCCTCCTGCACCTCCTGTCCGACCTCGACATTCACCTTCACGATCAGCCCCGGCATCGGGCAGAGCAGCAGTTTCGAGGTATCGGGAGCGACCTTTTCGGGCATCAATGCCGCCAGCTCTGCCTGACGCGGGCTGCGCACTTTTACAGCCAGATCGGCCCCGCGCGTCCGCAAGCGGAAGCCTTGGGTGATCTTGCCGACTTTCAGCACCAGCGGGCTGCCGTTCACATCGAGCACCGCCAATTGGTCACCCGGCGTCCAGTCGCTGGCCACCCGCAGCACCTCACCATCGGCGAAGGTCACGGTCGATCCGTCGTGATCGGCGTCGATATGCACGGGGAAGCTTTCGCCCTGCACCGCCACAACCCAATCGGTCGCCACGCGGCGTTCATGGTTGTCCATCCGGCCCGAAACACGCGCGCGGCGGATCTCGGCCACACGGTGCATTGCGGCAGCAGAGGCCGCCACGCGACGCAGTTCATCTTCCGGCAGGGTCACACCCTCGAACCCTTCGGGATATTCTTCGGCGATGAAAGCGGTGGTCATGTCGCCCGAGATGAACTTGGGATGGTCCATCACGGCTGACAGGAACGGCAGGTTGTGACCGATGCCCTCGACCTCGAAACTATCGAGCGCGATCCGCATCGCCTCGATTGCCTGCGCGCGGGTCGGCGCCCAGGTGCACAGCTTGGCGATCATCGGGTCGTAATACATGCTGATCTCGCCGCCCTCATAAACGCCGGTATCATTGCGCACGGCGGTCGCACCCTCGGGTGCATCACCTTGCCATTTGCCATTCACCAAGAGCGGCCCGGCAGCGGTTTCCTGCGGCGGGCGGTAACGGGTCAGCCGACCGATGGAGGGCAGGAAGCCGCGATAGGGATCTTCGGCATAAAGACGGTTTTCAATTGCCCAACCGGTCAGTTTCACGTCGTCCTGCGTGATCGACAGCGATTCGCCCGCTGCCACGCGGATCATCTGCTCCACCAGATCGACGCCGGTAATCAGCTCCGTCACCGGGTGTTCCACCTGCAGACGGGTGTTCATTTCGAGAAAGTAGAAGTTCTTTTCGCCATCAACGATGAATTCCACGGTGCCCGCGCTGGCATATCCCACGGCCTTGGCCAATGCGACGGCCTGTTCGCCCATGGCTTTGCGGGTTTCCGGATCAAGGAAGGGCGACGGAGCCTCTTCCACCACTTTCTGGTTGCGCCGTTGGATCGAGCATTCGCGCTCGCCCAGATAGATGCCGTTGCCATGCGCATCGCACAGAACCTGAATTTCGATGTGACGCGGCTGCGTGACGAACTTCTCGATGAAGATCCGGTCATCGCCAAAGCTGTTCGCGGCCTCGTTCTTGGACGACTGGAAGCCTTCACGCGCTTCCTCGTCATTCCAGGCGATCCGCATCCCCTTGCCACCACCGCCAGCGCTGGCCTTGATCATCACAGGGTAGCCGATCTGGTTCGAAATCTTCACGGCATCATCGGCATCCTCGATCAGGCCCATGTAACCGGGCACTGTGGATACTTGTGCGTCCTGTGCAATCTTCTTTGAGGTGATCTTGTCGCCCATAGCTTCGATCGCGCCAACCGGGGGGCCGACAAAGGCCACGCCAGCTGCTTCAAGAGCTTCTGCGAACTTGCTGTTTTCAGACAAGAACCCATAGCCCGGATGGACCGCTTCAGCGCCAGAGGCCTTGATCGCCTCCATCACCTTATCGATAACGATATAGGACTGGTTGGCGGGCGGAGGTCCGATATGTATAGCCTCGTCCGCCATCTGAACATGCAGCGCATGTTTGTCAGCGTCCGAATAAATGGCGACAGTCGCGATGCCCATCTTCTTGGCTGTCTTCATCACGCGGCAGGCGATTTCGCCACGGTTCGCGATCAGGATCTTGTTGAACATGGTCCCTTGTCCTCCTCTTACGCCGGGGCCGTCGCGGCAGGCGTGGAAACGAAAAAGGACCGCACGGGGCGGTCAGCCCCGAACGGTCCGGTCAATACGGTTGCGAATGCCGCCGGGGCGGATCCGCTTTGGATCAGGTCAGTTGCAGACCGTGAGGAACTCGTCGCACAGCGCGCCAACGGCGGCACCAGCGACAACACCGGTCGCAACGCTGCCACCGACAGCTGCCGCGCCGACACCGCCAACCGCGGCCCCGACGGCCGCGCGGTCAAGGTCAGTCGTGGCAAAACAGCCTGACAGGCCAATAGCCGCGATTGCGCCAAGCGCGATAAGTTTGAATTTCTGCATGTTGCTCGTGCCTCTTCCCGTTCTTTTTTTAAGTGGCGTGACCCACCTTTGAAAAAAGACGGCCCGCCGTCAATGCCGACGGGCCGCTCTGAAGGGGAAGGGTAACACGTCACATTACCACCGGCCCGTTTGAAGCTGGGGACTAAGGCCGGCAAAGTGACGATTGCACGAGGATTTTCACGGCGCGAGACGGAAACAGCGCGCGCCGATTTTTGGGCACGTTTCTGCGCAATTCCGCGAAGCGTAGGCAGGTTCATGCCGACCCCTCCCAATGGCCCGATCCGTCGAACGCCTCGGGGAAAGAAGCCCGCGCTCGCGCCACATCCAGCTGCAGCAGCGCCTCGTAATCCGTTGGATTGAAAGGGTCATCCAAAGCGATCACTTCGCGCCCAAAGAGCCAGGACAGACGCCCCGCATCAAGATTGCCGCGTTCAAAGGGCTGGTCGCCGAAGTAGAGCCAAAGAGCCTCGACAAAGGCCGCATCGGCGCGGCGGTCAGCCGGGCGCCGGTCGGCATAGCGTTCGCGGGCGACAAGGGGCGTCGCCCCTGCCTTGTTCGCGCGCCGGATGGTGAACTGGTAATCGGTGCCGGGCATACGCCCCGGAAAGCCACGATGCTTGATCATGCCCAAGCCCCCCCGATCGTAGGGACGTGGAAGGGCCGGACGGGGGTGCCCCGCCCGGTCCGGGTCGCGTCAGTTGTATTTGTTGCTGTACACCGGCTCCGCCTGAATGGGCGCGGGGTCGATGATAATGATTTCTTCCGGCTCTGGGGCCGGCGCGCAAGCTGCGACGCCGACAAGAAGGCCCAAAGCGAGAAGCGCTTTGATGCGGTTGGACATCCTGCTCTCCTATCGTTTTTTGTCCCGGTCGCTTGGGGGCGGACCGGGTTCCCGGGAATGGCCGTACTCACATGGCCAAATTTGATCATACCCGAAACGACGGCGGAAAAGCAGCGCAATGATGGCAGGATTATGTCCTGTGTCCGGGCTGCATCAGAAAGATATCCACAGCAGGAACGTCTCGCAACATATTGTAGGCTCATTAGAAATCCTCCCAAATGCAGGAACCGTTCTGCAGACGGTATCCGGCAAAAACCTGCGTGACGCCAGGCGCGGGCTGGCCACGTTCCACCCACTCGCTCATCACCTGGATCACGATCTGGTCAGGGGTCTGATCGGCTTCGGCCGCCGCGACAAGCCCCCAAGTGTCGCAGATCACGCCGGTATCCTCGGCCATATTGTCAGCGCTGATCCGCTCGCCCGCCAGCGACGGGGCCAGAACCTGAAGGATCAACCATGTCTCACCGTCAGGCTGAGGTTCCACCAAGGTGCCCGCCAGTTCCACGGCAAGGCCCGAGGGCAGCTCCAGCGCCTCTTCGCGGCAGCCCGCCAATGCGACAAGCGTCAGGATCACAGCCAGCGCCCTCATGCCCGACGCCCTGCGAAGGCCGCCCAACGGGCGCGGTTGCGGGGGCAAGCCAGAACACTCGCGATGGTGATTTCGAGGCCCGCGCGGGGGGCGGGGCCCTCGACCCGCCCGCCCGCACGAAGCCTCAGCCCGTGGTCGTGCTCCTCCACATGAACCACGGGGGAAAAGCCGCGCACGTCCCTCAACGCGCGCCACATGTCCTGCCGGACCTGTTGCGCCAGACGCAGCTTTCCCATTTTCTCAAACTCAGAAACCACACCGATATCGAACCGCGCAGGCAAGTGCCGCGCCAGCGTCAGCGATGTGCCCTCACGCAGAATATGCCAGCGGCGGGCTGTCATTGCCCACCTGCCCGATGCAAAATGCTGTGCGTGTCCCTGCGCATATCGGTTCCTTGAATTAGGGTTCCCCCACCCGTGCCGCCGGCCGGACCTGGGCGGGGGATAGACCCGAGAAAGAAGCTCAAAGGGGAATGTTGTCGTGCTTCTTCCACGGATTCTGGAGTTTCTTGCCACGCAGCGAGGCGAAGGCGCGACAGATGCGCTTGCGGGTGCTGCGGGGTTGGATGACCTCGTCGATGAAGCCGCGTTCCGCCGCCACGAAGGGGTTGGCGAAGCGGTCTTCGTAATCCTTTGTATGGGCCGCGATTTTCTCGGCATCGCCCAGATCGGCGCGATGGATGATCTCGGTCGCACCCTTGGCGCCCATCACAGCGATCTCTGCGGTCGGCCAGGCATAGTTAAAGTCACCGCGCAGGTGTTTTGAGGCCATCACGTCATAGGCCCCGCCATAAGCTTTACGGGTGATCACGGTCACTTTCGGCACCGTCGCTTCGCCATAGGCAAAGAGCAGCTTGGCCCCGTGCTTGATGACGCCGCCATATTCCTGGCTGGTGCCAGGCAAGAAGCCGGGCACATCGACCAGCGTCAGGATCGGGATCTCGAACGCATCGCAGAAGCGCACGAAGCGCGCCGCCTTGCGGCTGCTGTCGATATCCAGACAGCCCGCCAGCACCATCGGCTGGTTCGCCACCACGCCCACTGTAGAGCCTTCCAGCCGGATGAACCCGGTCAGGATGTTCTTGGCGTAATCTTCCTGGATCTCGTAGAAATCGCCCTCATCCGCCAGTTTGTAGATCAGCTCCTTCATGTCGTAGGGGCTGTTGGGGTTGTCGGGGATCAGGGTGTCGAGGCTGTCTTCCACCCGCGCCACATCGTCGAAGAAGGGGCGGACCGGGGGCTTTTCGCGATTGTTCAGCGGCAGGAAATCGACCAGGCGACGCACCTCTGCCATGGCCTCCACATCGTTTTCGAACGCGCCGTCAGCGACCGAGGATTTCTTGGTGTGCGTGGACGCGCCCCCCAGCTCCTCTGCGGTCACGACCTCGTTCGTCACGGTTTTCACCACGTCGGGGCCGGTCACGAACATGTAGCTGCTGTCTTTCACCATGAAGATGAAATCAGTCATGGCGGGGGAATAGACGGCACCGCCCGCGCAGGGGCCCATGATGACGCTGATCTGCGGCACCACGCCCGAGGCCATGATATTGCGCTGAAACACCTCGGCATAACCCGCAAGGCTGTCCACACCCTCTTGAATGCGCGCGCCACCGGAATCGTTGATGCCGATCACGGGTGCGCCGTTCTGCATGGCCATGTCCATGATCTTGCAGATCTTTTGCGCATGGGTTGCAGAAAGCGATCCACCAAAAACAGTGAAATCCTGGCTGAACACATAGACCATACGGCCATTGATCGTGCCCCATCCTGTCACCACACCATCGCCACGCGGCTTGGATTTTTCCATGCCGAAATCGGTGCAGCGATGCGTTTTGAACATGTCAAACTCTTCGAAGGAGTCCTCATCGAGCAAAAGGTCGATCCGCTCTCGGGCTGTCAGCTTGCCCTTGGCGTGCTGGCTGTCGATGCGTTTCTGACCACCGCCCAAACGGGCCTCTTGGCGAAGGTGGTCCAGTTCCTGCAGGATATCTTTCATAGGGGCCCCTTTCTCCCGTAGCGGAGCGGGAGCGACCCGTCCGACTTTGCGAATTCGAGGGCAACCTACCGAGTCGCAGGGGAATTGCCAGTGGAATCCCGCATATTTGCAAATCTAGGGAATTTGCTTAGTTTGCAAATGCAAATATGCAAACTGTGCACTGCGTTGTGCGAGATCGCACATGGACAAGCGGTTCTTTGCGGCGTTAAGTAAACGGATGAGTTCAGCCCCCGCGGGTCGGTATTTTGATCGATCCACACCCCCTCATATTTCGACCCTGATCGCGGCGACAGCGCTCGGCGCGATGTCGATGAATATCTTCCTTCCGACCCTGCCACAGATGGCAGAGTACTATCAGGCCGACTATGCGCTGATGCAGCGCTCGGTTACGCTCTACCTGATGATTAACGCGATCCTGCAACTGGGGATCGGGCCAATCTCTGACCGCTTCGGACGCCGCCCTGTCCTGCTTGGCAGCTTCATCTTGTTTTCCCTTGCCACTATCGGCTGCATTTTCGCCCCGACGGCAGAAATCTTCCTTGCCTTCCGCATGGCGCAAGCCGTCGTGGTTGCCGGGCTGGTGCTTGGCCGTGCGGTGGTGCGTGACATCGTACCGGGGCCGGAAGCCGCCGCGATGATCGGATATGTGACCATGGGCATGGCGCTGGTGCCAATGATCGGGCCCGTGGTGGGCGGCATCCTTGGTGAAACCTTTGGCTGGCAAGCCAATTTCGTGCTGTTGCTGATTACAGGCATCACTGTGCTGACCATCACCTGGTTCGACCTTGGTGAAACCGCCCGCGCCACGACCGGCCGCTTCCGCGACCAGATCCGCGAATATCCCGAGCTTTTCACTTCGCGCCGCTTTTGGGGGTATTGCGGGGCCACGACCTTCGCATCGGGTGCTTTCTTCGCCTATCTGGGCGGCGCACCCTACGTGGGATCCGAGATCTACCATCTCACCCCTTCCCAAGTCGGGTTCTATTTCGGCGCGCCCGCCCTTGGCTATTTCTGCGGAAATTTCGTTGCGGCGCGGTTGTCCGTGCGCGTCGGGATCAACCGGATGATCCTCTACGGCACCATGATCTCAACCGGCGGGCTGCTCATTCCGGTCGCCCTGCACGTCATGGGTCTGGATTCGGCCCAGACCTTCTTTGGCTCGGTCACGCTAGTGGGGCTTGGCAATGGCATGACCATGGCCAACGGCAATTCCGGCATGTTGTCGGTACGCCCGCATCTGGCGGGATCCGCCTCCGGTGTGGGCGGTGCGGTGATGCTGATGGGCGGCGCGGGGCTGGCCGATCTCGCAGGTAACGCTCTTACGGGCAGTGAAACTGCCATGCCGCTGGTCAATATCATGCTGGCCAGCTCTGTCCTCTCGATCGCAGCCATCGTCTACACCATCCGACGCGAACGCTTCGTCACCCCGGCCTGACCTCTTGCCGGCAGGCTTTGCAAAGCCCATAATTACTTTGCAAACTTGGGGGCGATGATGGCGATCCAGAAACTTTATGCCGGGGCGAAGCTGCGCGAGTTGCGTGGGCGTATGGGCCTGACACAGAAAGAATTTGCCACCAAGCTCGGCGTCTCGCTGCCCTATCTCAACCAGATGGAAAACAACAACCGGCCCGTATCCTCGACCGTGATGCTCGGGCTGGTGCAGGAATTCGGCTATGACGTGACCGAACTGGCCTCGGGCGATACTGAGCGGCTGGTTTCCGATATGCGTGAGGCACTGGCCGATCCGGTATTCACCGAAGCAGCGCCGCCCCTGCCCGACCTGCGCCTTACGGCGTCAAACGCCCCCGCCCTGGCCCGCGCCTTTCTCGACTTGCATCGCGCCTATCGGCAAACACATGAACGGCTGGCCTCGCTCGACGAGGCGCTTGGCCGCGAAGGAGCCCGCGTCGCCGCAAGCCCATGGGAAGAGGTGCGCGATTTCTTCCATTACTGTGACAACTATATCGACGCGGTGGACCACGCCGCAGAACGGTTTGCTGGAAAGGCGGGCGGAGACCTGGATGCCCATATCCGCGCGGCCTTCGACGATCACGGCATCGCGATCCGATATGCGGATGGAGAAGGCATCCGTCGGTATGACATGGCGCGCAAGGAGCTGACCCTTTCCCCCCGCACCGCGCCGGAAACGCAACGCTTCCAGCTTCTGCATCAATACGCTCTGATCGCACAGGACCGGCTGCTGGAGGCGACCTTGGACCTTGCCCGTTTCCAGACCGATACCGCCCGGTCCATCGCCAAGGTTGGAATGGCCAACTATTACGCGGGTGCAGTGCTGATGCCCTATGGCCGCTTCATGGAGGCCGCTGCCGAAACACGCCACGATCTGGAACAATTGGCCGTCCGCTTCGGGGCCTCGATCGAGCAGGTGGCGCATCGCCTTTCTACCCTGCAACGTCCCGGCGCCAAGGGAATCCCCTTCTTTTTTGTACGGGTGGATCAGGCTGGCACGATTACCAAGCGCCACTCCGCCACGCGGCTCCAGTTCGCAAGGTTCGGTGGCGCATGTCCGCTCTGGAACGTTCATCAGGCGTTCGAGACACCGGGGCGCTTCCTGCGGCAACTGGCAGAAACGCCTGATGGTGTGCGCTATCTGTGCTTGGCCCGCGACGTGTCGAAATCCGGCGGCTCCTTCCACGCGCCCACCCGGCGCTTTGCCATCGGCTTGGGCTGCGAGGTGCAACATGCCGAGGCCGTGGTATACGCCGACGGAATGGATATCGGCACCGCTGCCGCCTATCAGCCGATTGGCATTTCCTGCCGCATCTGCGAGCGGACGAATTGCCACCAACGGTCTGTCCCGCCACTGGAACGGCAATTGCGCATCGACCCAGATCAGCGCGGCACCTTGCCCTACGAGATCGGTCATTGACGCGCGTAGTGCGACGCCGCCAAATGGGGGAAGCACAGGTTTCGGGAGGATAGGCCATGGAAATACATGCAAGCCGGGTGATCGCGGCGGATCGGGCAACGGTCTGGGCGGCGCTGAACTCTGCCGAAGTATTGAAGGAATGCATTCCGGGTTGTGAGGAACTGACCGGCTCCCCCGCCGAAGGCTTTGCCGCGACCGTCAAGCAAAAGGTTGGCCCGGTGAAAGCCACCTTCAAGGGCGAGGTCACCCTGTCGGATGTCGTCGAAAACGAAAGCTACACGATCACGGGCGAGGGCAAGGGCGGCGTCGCGGGCTTTGCCAAGGGTGAGGCAAGGGTCAGACTGGAAGGCGCCGAGGGCGGCACTGAACTGTTTTATGACGTCAAAGCCAAGGTCGGCGGCAAGATCGCGCAGCTTGGCTCTCGCTTGATCGACGGATTCGCCCGCAAGATGGCCGACCAGTTCTTTGAGCGCTTCCAGACCCATGTGGAAGGCGGGGCAGGACGCGAAGACGCGGCCGAGGCTTAACCCCGACCGCGTCCATTTCGTGCTGTAACAGTGCTCAGGCCTTGGCCAGCATCGAGGCAATCTCGTCTTTCAGATGCATCCGCTTCTTGCGCATCTCGACTTCGGCAAGCTCCTCTTTGGGCTCAATCCCCGTCTCGGCGCGGTGCACGGCGCGGTTCACCTCGTGGTACTCGTCCATCAACTTGGCGAAATGGGCGTTCGAGGTCTTCAGCTCGTGGATCTGCTGAACCTTGTCGGGGAATTCCTCGGCCAGTTCATGTGGGGTATGGGACATGTCGCGCTCCTCTTTTTGTCGTGTTCCGCAGATAGGGATAGCAGGGCGTGGGAAAGCCCGACCTTGACCGAGGTCAATCCCGCAGGCGGAATCCAAAAAAAGGGGCTACTCGGCAGCTTGACGAAGGCTTCGCCGCCAAGCGGCATCGACCTCTGAGATGGACAAAACAGCGACCTCGCCCGCACGCCCCGGAACACCAAGCCCACCCGTCCGCGCCAATGCGCCTGGAAAGCCCAATGTACCGATCCCGGCGGCAGCTGCAGCCTGCATGGCAGCGGCGCTATCGACCACCGCAAGGGCGACAGAGGGCAGCACGCCAACTTGCGCCAGGGCCAGGTTATAGGCCTCAGGATGCGGGGGCAGATGCATCAGATCATCGCGCAAGATCGCCACGTCGAAGCCAACACCGCCGCGCGCCCGTGCCGTGGCCTTCAGCAATGCGCGAACAGGTTCCGTGTCTGACCGGCTGACCAGCCCCAGTTTCAGCCCCCGTCCCGCTGCCGCCTTGACCACTCCTGCCACACCGGGCCGCAAGGGCAGGCCCTCGGCCAGCATCGCTGCGAACAGCCGCGATTGAGACCGCTCTACCGCCTCGACATTTACCGCGCAGCCAAGTTGCACGGCGTATCGCGCAACCGGAGACCGTTCGCCGCGCGTAGACACCAGGCGCTGATAAGTGTCCCAGGACCATTCCCAGTCCAGCCCGTGCGCGCGAAATGCGCTGTTCCAAGCGGCCCGGTCCAGATCGGCACATTCCGATATGGCTCCAATCCCGCCGAATAAGATCGCTTCCAAGGTCATTTGCAATCCTCCACGGGATCAGCAAAAGGGCAGCATGACCAAAGCGGCAAGAGCGCCGGGCAGGAGGTGACCGTCAAGGCGCGGCGTTGGATCACCGCTAGGCAATCACCGCACCCACTGCCCATTCGGAAAGCAAGAAATGAACGTTAACAATTACAGCTTGGTCTGCGCGACTGCCGGCGTCACCTGCTTGCGACGCAACATCGCCTCTCGCAGGGTGATGTAGCTGATTGCCGCGATAATCATCGCGCCTCCGATGATCACGAAGATATCGGCGGGCTCGTCAAAGGCCACCGCGCCAAGCAGCGTTGCCCAGATCAGTTGCAGGAACGTCACCGGCTGTGTCACCGTCAATGGGGCGGCCTTGAAGGCCATGGTCATGGTGAAATGCCCCGCCGTTGCGAAACAGGCGACAAGGAACAGCCAGCCCAGTTGTTCCCATGTGGGCGGCACCCATACTGCCCATGCAAAGGGGGCAAGCCCTACCGTCACAGTCAGCGACAGCATCCCAACAACCACGGCGGGCGAGGTTTCGTCCGCCATGATCTTGGCCACCAGATAGCCAACGGAAAACGCCGCCGCCGTGAACAGCATGGCGATATGTCCGGGGCTGATCTCCCGGAACCCCGGACGCAGGATGATCAACGCACCGCAAAAGGCCACCACCACCGCCATGATCCGCCGCATCGCCAGGCGCTCACCCAAGAGGATGGCTGCCAGGATCGTCACGTAGATCGGGTTGAGGTAGTTCATCGCCGTGACCTCGGCAATCGAGATCTGGGTCATCGCATAGAACCAGCTGATCACGCCGAACGTATGAACAAACCCACGCAGGGCAAACAGCTTCAGCGCCCGCCGCGACAGATGTGCATTTAAAATGGGCCGGATCATCGGCAGCACAAAGACCATCCCAAGCGCATAGCGCAGAAACGCCGATTGCGCAGGCGGCACGGTCGGGCCGACGATCTTCACCACCGCCGTGACGGCGACAAAACATGCCCCCGTCACCAACATCCAGAACACCCCCATCACGGGGTTCTGACCTGCGGGACGCTCAGGGGGTGGATTGCTTGCCATGTTCAGCAAAGAACCCCAAAGCGCGGGGAACGGCAAGGCGATACGTTACGCCCCCGCCAGAAGTTTCGCGGCAATTGCCCACATCACCATCCCGATCACCCCGTCCAACACCTGCCACGCGCGCGGGCGGGCAAAGACCGGGGCCAGAAGTCGTGCACCGAACCCGAGCGAAAAGAAGAAGACAAAGCTGGATGTCACGGCGCCAATCCCGAACCATCGGGCAGTGTCGCCGTACTGTGTGGCGATAGAGCCGATCAACAAAACCGTATCCAGGTAGACATGCGGGTTCAGCCAGGTCAGCGCAAGGCAAGTCAGCAAAGCGGCGCGCAGCGATCCGGCCTCCACCTCGGCATCAGCCGCCCGCAGCGCCTCCCCCCCGCGCCACATGGCAATGAAACTGCGCGCGCCATACCAGATCAGGAATGCAGCCCCGCCAAAACGCAGAACAGGCGCAACCCAGGGCATCCAGTCGGTGATTGCCGAAAAGCCGCCGACACCAAGCGCGATCAACAGCGCATCGGACAGCGCGCAGGTCAGCACCACTGGCAGGACATGCGCGCGCCGCAGACCCTGTCGGAGCACAAAAGCATTCTGCGCCCCTATGGCAAGGATCAGGCTGAACCCGAGATAAAACCCGGCGGATGCCGCTTGAAACATGCTGTGCCCTTTTTGCAGATGCCCCCTGCTAGTCTGCAATGGAAATTAGATCGACTTAATTATGCTTCTGCGTGATAAGTAATATTTATGAAACTGGACTATGACGCCCTCGCAGCTCTTGCCGCCATTCTGCACACCGGCAGCTTCGCCGGGGCTGCGCAGAAACTTGGCCTGACCCAACCCGCCATCACGCAGCGCATCAAGCTCCTGGAGGACCGGATCGGCACCATCCTGATCCGTCGAAGCCGCCCCTGCACCGCGACCGAAGCGGGAGCCCGCCTGTTACGCCATGCAGAGGAGGTTGGCCTGCTGGAAAAAACGCTGGCACAAGATTTGGCAGGGTTTGCGCCTGACCCGGACCGCCCCTTGCGCATCGTGGTCAATGCCGACAGCCTGGCCACATGGGCCCTACCGGCGCTGACCGCCGCAAAAGGCTTTCTCTTTGACATCACCGTGGATGATCAGGACCACTCGGCGGACCTGCTGCGCGCGGGTGAGGTTATGGGTGCGATCACTTCGCACGGGCGGGCAATTGCCGGCTGCGACCCTCACCCTCTTGGCGCGTTGGACTATGCAGTGACCTGCACGCCCGCATTCGCCGCCCAGTGGTTTGCAACTGGTGTGACGGCAGAAACCCTGGCTCGTGCACCTTGTTTGACGTTCAACCGCAAGGACAGGCTGCAACGGGATTGGGCCGATGAGGTTGCGGGAACCCGTCTGTCCGTTCCCAGCCACTACCTGCCGACCACGCAGGGAATAACCGACGCAATTCGACTCAGCCTGGGATGGGGGGCAAACCCGGTGATCCTGTTTGAGCCCTTTCTCAGTCGGGGCGAACTGGTCGAGCTGATCCCCGGCCGTCGCTTTTCCACACCGCTCTTCTGGCAGGTCTCGCATCAGGCCGCCCCGGCCCTGCGAGAGTTGACACAAGCGCTCAAGCGCCACGCCGCGGCATTCCTGCGCGCACCTCATTCGTGAACAATCCGCTTTGTTTTTTCCGATTGGCGCCCCTTTGTCGCCATTTTCCCCGCCTATCCTGTTGCAAAGAAAAACGGGCAAGGCATGAAAAATGGACTGGTTTACCAACGCTCTGACAACCATCTTCCGGGCGCCGATTGACCCGAGCATCCGCTTTGCGCTGATCTACATCGCGCCAACAATTGCCCTCGCGTTCATAATCTGGCTGGCCCGCGGACGGCCCGCACCCTTCCTGTCCTGGCTGGTTCCAAAATCGGTCTATACACACAAATCGAACTGGGTGGATATCAAGCTATTCCTCGCCAACCACATTCTGGGCGCGGTTGGATTCTTCGGGGCCGTGGTATTCATTCCGTTCGTTGCATTCAAAGTGGTGGTCGCCCTGGCCAGTATCACCGGCGAGGGCTATAGCCTGCCGCCCGTGACCTTTGCCCGCACGGCGCTGTTGACGGTCATAATCGTCGTCGTGAACGACTTCTCAAAATACTGGTCACACCGCATCTGTCATGAATGGCAGTCGCTGTGGCCCTTCCACGCGGTGCACCATTCTGCGGATGTGCTGACTCCTGTCACGGTCGCCCGTGTCCACCCGGTGGAAGTCTTGATCCGCAACATCATGGCCAGTGTCGTCGTAGGCATTGTGCAGGGCCTGGCGCTCTATGCGATCGTGGGACAGGCAAACCTTCTGGCAATCGGCGGCGCGAATGTCTTCTATGTTGCATTCAACGCGCTTGGGTCGAACTTCCGTCATAGCCATATCTGGATCAGCTATGGCCGTGTGATGGAGCATATCCTGATCTCGCCCGCTCAGCACCAGATCCACCACTCTGCCGCGAAGAAGCATTTCAACAAGAACTACGGCTCGATCTTCGCGCTTTGGGACTGGATGTTCGGCACGCTCTACATCCCCGACAGCTATGAAGATCTGACCTATGGTGTCGCGGATCGTCAGGGCAACCTGAAAGAGCAACCCCACCCAACCCTGCGCGCGGCGATGGTGCTGCCCTTTGTGGAAAGCTGGCAGGCGGTGAAGGAGCGTTTTGGCGCGAAACCGGAAACTGGCGAGTCCGCAGCGCCCCATCACCCGGCGGAGTAAGGCGCATGACACGTGGCTTTTCCCTCTGGCTCGACGCGATCCGCGCGCTTGCCGCCTTTGCTGTCCTCTTTGGGCACATGGCCCATATCCGGTTTACCCGGGGCGACTACTATGTCCTGCGCGAATGGAACATCGCCTCTGATGCTGTTGTTGTGTTTTTCGTCATCTCCGGCCTTGTCATTGCCTTTGCCGCGGAACGCGATGGCGATCTGCGCACCTACAGCTATAACCGCGCCACGCGAATTTTCACGGTGATGGTCCCAGCCCTGATCCTGACGCTTGTTTTTGATGCCATCGGAACCCGCATTACGATGGATGCCTATCCACTCGGCTACTACCAGCATCTGAGCTGGTCGGAATTCCTGTTCCGTGGCCTGACACTGACCCCGCAATGGATTGGAGCCATGGAGCCGGTGCGCCTTGGCTCGAATGGCCCGATCTGGTCACTCTCATACGAGGTGGCCTACTACATAATCTTCGGTTTTGCCGTGTTTCTGTCCGGGGCAAGGCGACTGCTTCTGATTGCGCTGGTCGCGTTTCTGGCAGGCATACCGATTTTGGCCCTGATGCCCGCCTGGCTGCTTGGTGTACTGGTCTGGCGCAGGGTCTCCAACCCCGACGCAGCCGCATTGCCCCGACCGTTGGCCTGGGGGCTGGCAATCGGTGCACCGGCTGCCATGGTGGTGCTGAAATGGGTGGGCGTTGCGGATGCGCTGGCAGCTCTGACCGCGCAGGCTTTCACGCAGGCCGATTACCGCGCCGTGCTCCTTTATTCCGACGAGGTTCTGTGGAACAGCCTGCTGGCGGTTCTGATGGCGCTGCATTTGCTCGGGGTCGTGCCGTTGCTGGCGGCAAGCAACTGGCGAGAGTCAGAACGTCTTGCCCGCGTAATTCGCTGGCTGGCCGGGGGCAGTTTCTCTCTTTACGTGATGCACTACCCGACGCTGCAGCTGCTGGACGCGTGCCTGCCAGAGAACTTGCCGTTATATGATCTTTGGCTGCTCGGGATAACGCTGGCGGTTTGTTTCGGTTTTGCCGCCCTGTTCGAGCGCCCCTTGAAGATCTATCGCCGCTGGCTGGCCGCCCTAATACGTCGCCCCGCAGCGGTGCCGGCTGAATGAAGTCGGACTAGCTGATCTAGGCGGCCCAAGCGCCTTGCAAGGCGCTTCCAAGGCCGTTCGAACGGCCTTCCACCGAAAACATAAGCCCGGGCGCGTTGCCCGGGCTTCTCACATTTCATCTTCACGCAGAGTGTCCAAGGGATGTGCTGGGGGTGCTGGGTGGCACCCACCTGGTTTACTAGCCAGCCAGCTGCTCCATCACCTCGTCGGAAATCTCAAAATTCGCAGTGACGCGCTGGATGTCGTCATCGTCCTCCAGGACTTCGATCAGCTTCATCAGCTTCTGCGCGCCATCCAGATCCAGCTCGGTCGTGGTTGTGGGCTGCCAGATCAGCTTGGCCGTTTCAGACTCACCCAGGGTCTCTTCCAACGCGGTCGACACCTCGTTCAGATCCGTATCTGCGCAGGTGATGACGTGATTTTCCGCAGTGGTCTCCACGTTCTCGGCACCGGCCTCGATCGCGGCTTCCATCACGGTATCCTCATCGCCCACGGACAACGGATAGATGATCTCGCCCTTGCGTTCGAACATGAAGGACACTGACCCGGTTTCGCCGAGGTTGCCGCCGTTCTTGCCAAAGGTCGACCGCACGGTAGAGGCAGTACGGTTGCGGTTATCGGTCATCGCTTCGACGATCACGGCAACGCCGCCCGGGCCGTAGCCTTCATAGCGGATTTCTTCGTAATCATCGCCACCAGCAGCCTGGCTCTTGTCGATCGCGCGCTGGATCACGTCCTTGGGCACGGATTGCGACTTGGCTTCCTTGACCGCCAGACGCAGACGCGGGTTCTTGTCCGGGTCGGGATCACCCATCTTGGCGGCCACGGTGATTTCCTTGGCCAGCTTGGAAAACAGCTTGGACCGCAACGCATCCTGGCGTCCTTTACGGTGCTGGATGTTCGCCCATTTTGAATGGCCTGCCATCACGCTTCTCCTGAAATACTTGATCGGCGCGGTTCTACTGCAACCCAAAGGGGTCGCGCAAGCGGGGTTTCACAACGCCTTCGCGACGCCATGGATCATACGAATGCCGTTTTCAAACACCATGCCTGGCACCCGACTCAGCTATGTCTTGCCCAGAACCCACGGGAGGACCTGACCCATGATGATCTACCCCACTATCGAACTGCAGAACGGCCGCTGCGTCAGCCTTCATCGCGGCCGCATCAACGAGCCGCAGATTTGGCATGTCGATCCGATCGCCAAGGCAAAGAGCTTCGCCGCCGATGGGGCCGAATGGATGCACATCACGGATCTGGATTGGGTCGTTGGCGGAGACGGAAGCGCTGAGTTGGTTGAAGAGGTCATTCGTCAAGCCGGCATTCCGGTGCAGGTCGGCGGAGGTTTCCGAAGCCTCGATTCCATAGACAAATGGATCGACAAGGGCGCGGGCCGGATCGTGGTCAGTTCGCTTGCCGCCCAGAACCCCGGTATCGTCAAACAAGCGGCCAAGCGCTATCCCGATCAGATCGTCGTTGCTGTTGACGTGTTCCAGGGCAAATTGATGACAAACGGCTGGCGCGACACTGCGGCGATCACTCCGGCAGATTTCATCGCAGCTTTCGACGAAGACCCGCTCGCTGCTTTCATTGTCACCGACATCGACGCCGATATCGAAGACAGCGACGGCTCGCTCGGGGTTATTTCGCAATTGGCCGACGGGGCCCGTGCCCCCGTCATCGCCCGCGGGTTGTCGCGCAGCCTCGATGATATTGCGCGGCTGAAATACGTTCAGCACATCTCTGGCGCGATCATCGGCAGGGCGCTTTTCGACAAAAGCATCGAGCTCAGCGATGCGCTGGCCGTCGCCAAGGCACGCCCCGGCCCCACGGCAGAGTTCATCTGACCCCGTGACGCCCCGGTCATGGCGCGCTAAGACTGCGCCATGACCACTGACCAGATCCTTCTGTTTTCGCTTTTCGGTATCGTCTTCGGCCTGCTGTTATGGGGCCGCTTTCGCTATGATCTTGTGGCCTTCGGGGCGCTGATGATCGCGGTCGTGTTGGGGCTGGTTCCCGCAAGCGATGCTTTCGCGGGCTTCGGACATCCCGCCACGCTGGTCGTGGCACTGGTGCTGGTTGTCTCTGCCGGGCTGGTTCGCTCCGGCGCGGTTTTCCTGATCACCCGCACGCTCGTGGATGCCAGCCGCTCACTCGGCGCCCATATCGCGATCATGGGCGGCGTGGGCGGGGTGCTGTCGGCGTTCATGAACAACGTCGCCGCTCTGGCGCTGCTGATGCCGGTCGATATCGCCACCGCCCGCAAAGCAGGCCGCAGCCCCGGCCTGTCGCTGATGCCTCTGTCCTTCGCGACGATCCTGGGCGGCATGGTCACACTCATTGGGACGCCCCCCAACATTATCATCGCCGCGATCCGAGAGGAATCGCTAGGCGAGTCCTTTGGCATGTTTGACTTTGCCCCCGTGGGCGGGGCCGCAGCCATCGCCGGTCTTGCCTTCGTGGCCTTTATCGGTTGGCGCTTTATCCCGATCCGCGACTCCGGCGTGGGCGGCGACGCGCTAGGGGAATTGGCCCCCTACATTTCCGAACTTAGCGTCCCCGAGAACAACAAGCTGGTGGGCACCCGCCTGCGCGACCTGCTGGAGCCCGCAGAAAAGGCCGATGTGGCGATCCTTGGCCTCGTGCGTGACGGCAAACGACGCTTCGGCATGGGGCGCAACCTCGTGCTTCAGGCGGGCGATATCCTGGTGCTGGAGGCGGTGCCCGAGGCGCTTGATGAATTCCGTACCGCGCTAAAGCTCGACTTCGCGCCAGAAGGGCACCCGATTGAGGATGCCGTAGGCGAAGGCGTAAGCCTTGTGGAAATGGTCGTCACCGACAGCAGCCGCATCGCAGGGCGAACTGCGCAGGCCATCGGGCTTGGCTGGCGCAAGCGCACGGTTCTGATGGGTATCTCGCGCAAGGGCCAGCGAATGACCAAGCGGCTGCGCCAGACCATCATTCAGCCCGGCGACATCCTGCTGCTGCTGACGCCGTCCGATACAGGCGAGGATGTGGTGGACTGGCTTGGCGGGCTGACGCTTGCCGACCGGGGGCTTTCCGTCACCCGCGACAGCAAGACCTGGGCCGCCATCGGGTTTTTCGCGGGTGCGGTGATCGCGGCGTCGCTCGGGCTGGTTTACCTGCCGATTGCGCTTGGATTGGTCGTCGTGGCCTATGTTCTGTTCAAGATCCTGCCGCTGGCAGAGATCTATGACCATATCGAATGGCCCGTGGTGGTGCTGCTCGGCTCCATGATCCCGCTTGGCGCGGCGTTGGAATCCTCTGGCGGCACCGAGTTGCTGGCGCAGGGGCTGGTCTCGATCAGCGAGGGCTGGCCCGCATGGGGCACGCTGACACTGCTCATGGTCGTCACCATGACGCTGAGCGACGTGCTGAATAACACCGCCACGGCGATTGTCGCGGCGCCCGTTGGCATCCGTATGGCCGAAACGCTAGAAGTGAACCCAGACCCGTTCCTGATGGCCGTCGCCGTGGCGGCCTCAGCGGCCTTCCTGACCCCCATTGGCCACAAGAACAACACGCTGGTGCTTGGCCCCGGCGGCTATGGCTTTGGCGATTACTGGCGTATGGGCCTGCCGCTGGAGATCATCGTCATCGGCGTCTCGATCCCCACGATCCTGCTGGTCTGGCCGCTTTAACGTCCCTCGCGCAACGCAGCGAGATTGTTCAGCGTCAGCGCCCCCAGAACCACAGTACCCCCCGCCAGCGTCCAGGCACCGGGGAATTCTGCCAAGACAAGCCACACCAGTAGCGGGCCAAAGACCGCCTCCAGCAGCATGATCAGCGAGACGTCAGCCGGTGGCAGATAGCGCGGCCCGAGGCTGAGCAATGCCGTGGCCCCCGGTGTAACGATCAGCGCGATCAGGGCCACGAAGGGGACGGAAACGGCAGGAACCGCTAAACCCGGCGCAAGGACGAGCGAAACCCCCATAGCGAAAAACCCGGCAATGGCCATGGCAGGCACCATGGAGAGCGTCTTCTTTTGCCCCGCAATTGCAAAAATCACCGCCCAGGACAGAGCCGTGACCGCGGCGGCGAGATCGCCCAAAAGATCCCCCTGCCCGCCCCCGGCGCTGCCCATGGCGATGATCCCAATCCCGACGAGCACGGCAATGATTGTGGCCCAGGTTCGTCGAGGCACCTGCTGTCCCAGGACGACCCGCGCGATCAAGGCCGAAAAGACCGGCATCGTGGCGAGGATGAAAAGCGTATTGGCCGCGAGCGTGTGGCCGACCGAATAGAGAAAACTCACATTCCCGATGGTATAGCTGAGCCCGATCGCCAGCCCTGCCAGCCCCACCCCCTTGAAGGCCCGCAAGACGCCGCGCCCTTGCGTGACAAGCAGCCACAGCGCGATCATGCCCCCCATGCCTGCGCCGCGCCAAAACATCAGCGTCCATTCCGGCAGCCCGGCCAGCCGGATCAGCAGGACGTCGGGCGAGAGGATCAGAACACCGGTCAGGGTGAGCCACAGGCCCTTGGCATAGTCGCTCACCCCCGCGTCCTCATAACGTCCAGATCAGCGGAATGACGAGGCTGACAACGATCCCAAGGCTCAGGTTCAAGGGGATGCCGATCTTCATGAAGTCGGTGAAGCGATAGCCGCCGGGACCGTAGACCAGCATATTGGTCTGGTATCCAATCGGCGTTGCGAAGCTGGCAGAGGCCGCGATCATTACCGCGATCACCAGCGGGCGCGGATCGACACCGATGGCGGTGCCAAGCCCGATGGCGACAGGGGTGATCACCACGGCGACGGCGTTGTTCGACACAAGCTCGGTCAGGATCGAAGTGATCAGGTAGATCACCCAGACCAGCACGAAGGGCGGCAGATCCCCCAGCCACGGGGCGAGCGCGTTCACGATCAGCTCCACCGCGCCGGTGTGTTCCAACGCGGCCCCGATGGCGAGCATGGCAAAGATCAGCGCCAGCAGGCGGCCGTCGACGAAGGAAAACGCCTCCTCCGCGTCGATGCATCGGGTGATCAGAACCGCCGCGACGGCCAGCACGGACAGCAGGAAAATGGGGGCCACGCCCAATCCCGCCAGCACCACGATCCCCACCATCGCGGCAAAGGCAATCGGCGCGTGGCGGCGGCGATAGGCGCGCTCGGTCGGGGCGGTGATGTCGACAAGGTCCATATCGGCGGCAAGGCGCTGGATGTCGCCGGGGTCACCTTCCAGCAGCAGCGTATCACCGACCTGCACGATCAGTTCGTCCAGCTGCCGCCCGATATTCTGGTTCCGCCGGTGCACCGCCAGCGGGTAGACGCCATAGCGCCGCCGCAAACGCAGTGACCCAAGCGAACGGCCCACCATACGGCAGCCCGGCGAAATCAGCACCTCCACCGTCGTGGTCTGCACCGAGGACAGCTTGTCCACCGTCCGCAGATCCTTGCTTTGCTGAAGGCCCAGAACCTCGGCCATATCGGTGCGCAGAACCACGCGGTCCCCGGCCTTGAGGACCACAGCCGCCATATTGCGGCGCAGCGAGGCATCGCCTCGCAGAACGTCGATCAGGCGCACGCCTTCGCGTTTGAACAGGTCCACCTCGTTCACGTTCTGGCCAATCAGGGCGCTGTCCTCTGGCAGGGCGACCTCGGTGAAGAACTTCATCTTCTTGCGGCCCGTCAACATATCGGCCATCGAGCTGCGATCGGGCAGCAGGCGCGGCCCGACAAGGGCCATGTAGGCCATGCCGTAAAGCACCACGACAATGCCCACGGGCGTGACCTCGAAAATCGAAAACGGCACCAGTCCTTGCGCACGGGCCACACCATCGACCAGCAGGTTCGTCGAGGTGCCTATCAGTGTCAGCGTGCCGCCCATGATCGCGCCATAGGACAGCGGGATCAGCAGTTTCGAAGCAGGCCGGCTAAGCGACCGGGCAATCTGCACGAAGACCGGGATCATGACCACGACGACGGGCGTGTTCGAAACGAAGGCCGATGCGATGACCACGAAACCAAGCAGCGCTGCCAGAGCGACCTTGGGCTGGGTTTTGGCCTTGGCCTCTGCCAGATGTGTGAAGCTGGCCAACGCCCCGGTGCGCACAAGCGCGCCCATGACGATGAACATCGCGGCAATAGTCCAAGGCGCCGGATTCGACAGGACCGACAGCGCCGCGTCATAGGGCAGAAATCCGGCGGCCAGCAATGCCGCCGCCCCGGCGATGGCCACAACCTCCGCCGGAAAGCTTTCACGCACGAACAAAACAAACATCACGGCCACGACGCCGAGGGTCATAACCCCCTGCATGGTTGGCGATAGGAACTCAGCAAGCATCGGCGATCCCGTCCCGATTGGTCAGCGGCCATCATTCCCGAGCGGCACGGGATGGGCAAGAGGATCCTTCGCGCGCGGTTGAACAAGCGCGATCCCGGTCAGCATCAGAGCAAACGCCGCCCAAACCCAGGGCGAATAGGATTCGCCAAGCAATATCCACGACCAGCCCACGCTGAACCCGGTCACCAGATAGGATATCTGCACCGCAAAGACCGGCCCGCCGCGCCCGACCAGCCAGACATATCCCGCATAGCTGAGCGCATGGGCAATCGAAGAGATCACCACAGCCAGATCCGGCATCCGGTAGGGCGGCAGAGGGGATATCCATTCGCCCGACAGCAGTGCAATGGGCAGCGAGATCACAATCCCCACAAGCGACGCCCCAAACAACACCTGCACCGCATCCAGCGTCTCTGGTTGGTGACGGGCCACATAATTGCCTTCGAAGGCATAGAATGCAGGTGCGATCAGCCCCACCGGAACCCAGGCCAGCATGGCAGGATCGGGCAGGCTGGTCTCTGGCAGCATGATCATGGCGATGGCTGCAAGACCGAAGCTGAGACCGACGAGACGCTTGGTCGAGAACCGGTCATTGCCCCAGGCCAGCGCGATTGGAAAGGCGATCATCGGCACCGTGGCGATGCAGAGCGCAAGGATGCCGCCGGGCAGGTGAATGGCCGCCGTATAGCTGGCAGTGTTGGGCAGAAGCGTGCCGATGAGGGCAATAATCAGGTAAAACCGCAATGCACGCGGATCGGTTGGCAGGCCGCGTCCAGTCATTCGGTTGATGACGCCCAGAACCAACGCACCAAGGACGAACTGCCAGAAGATAATGCCGATATGGCGATAGCCCTCGCTGACCGCTATCTTGCCCATGGGAATGGAGATGCCCCACCCCATGGCGCAGGCCAGCAGCACCGCCACCAGCCAGAGTTTCTCAGAGCGCGCCATCCGGCTCCGCCTGTTGCAGCCGCCCGCCAATGCGGATCGGGGCCACGCGCAAAGCCTTGCCTGTCTTGTCATCAGTTTCGACAAACACGCCCGAAAGGGTGGCCTCGCCCGCGGCGGGGGTGAAACGCTCTTTCGGCATTCCGGTTATGAAGCGGCGCAGGGGTTCACCCTTTTCCATGCCGATCACGCTGTTGTAGTCGCCGCACATGCCCGCATCTGTCAGGTAAGCCGTGCCGCCGGGCAGAACCTGCGCGTCACCAGTCGGCACGTGAGTGTGGGTGCCGACAACAAGGCTCGCCCGCCCATCACAGAAATGACCGACGGCCATTTTCTCTGACGTCGCTTCGCAATGGATATCGACAATGATCGCGCTTGCGAGTCCACCAAGCGGATGGCTGCGCAAGACCCCCTCAACGGCCGAGAACGGGTCCGAGAAGGGGCGTTTCATGAACACCTGACCAAGGGCCTGCATCACCAGCACCTTGCGCCCGCCCTTGGCCTCGAACAGCTGAAAGCCGCGCCCCGGCGCGGTCTTGGCATAATTCATCGGCCGCACGATGCGCGGTTCCTTGTCGATGAACTGCAGCATGTCGCGCTGATCGAAGGCGTGATCGCCTAGGGTCAGGCAATCAACCCCGGCGGCCAGCATGGTTTCCGCGTGGCTTTGCGACAGGCCATGGCCCGAGGTTGCGTTCTCACCATTGACCACGACAAAGTCGAGCCGCCAATCGGTTTTCAGCCGGGGGAGTGTTTCGGTGATGCCAGCACGCCCCGCGCGCCCCATCACATCGCCAAGAAAAAGCAATCTCATGTCCAAGGCTTAGGCGGTTCGGCGCGAGGCGGCAAGTGGTCGGCTGCGTTTGCCGTCAGGCAGAGGGCCGTACCGAGTAGGTGGCATCATAGCTGACCGGAAAATTAACAGATCGGGCGATGTAGCACACCTCGTGAATACGGCCATGAATCTGGTCCGCCGCATCAGCGTCTGATCCGGGCGCGAGCATGATCCGCGGCCGCAACGTGGCTGACAGAAACCGCCCGGCACCGGAGGGCAGGCTTTCCCCCACCGCCAGCGGCTCGTCCTCATAGCACTCAACCACGATCCCTGCATCGCTGGCCAGATGCAGGAACCACAGCATGTGGCAGGCAGACAGCGCCGCGATCAGCATGTCCTCGGGGTTGTGAAGGGTCGGATCACCACCAAGAAGCGGGTCGTTGGAACAGTTGATCACCGGCTTTCCCGGGGTCTCTACATTCCATGTCCGGTCATAGCCACGATAGCTTGCCGTCCCCTGCCCCCGGTTTCCCGTCCAGACGATACGCGCGGTGTAGTCGTGTTTGGCCATTGGCTGTCTCTCCGAGAATTCGCAAATCCTAGCGCAATACAGCGCCGGGACCAGCCCCGTCAGGGCCGGAAGACGCCTGCCTCGGTCACCACCGCATCGAGCAACTGGTCCGTGGGTTCCACCACCAACCCCTCCAGTTCCTGCGCTGCGTAGGCGAAGCCGATTGCGCGGGTGGGACGCTTGGCGCGCAGCCCTTCCAGCGTCCGGTCATAGAACCCGCCACCATAGCCCAAGCGGTTGCAGCCCCGGTCGAACGCCACTAGCGGTGCGATGACGATTTCGGGTTCCAGCCAGTCTCCATTTTCTGGCACCTGCGCTCCGAAAGGGCCATCGACCATCCGGCAACCGGGCCGCCATTCGCGGAACTTGAGCGGCTGACCATTGGCCTCGATCACCGGTACGCAGATGCGATTTACCTCGGCCAACGCGGTCATGGCCGGCGTTGGATCAAGCTCGGTCCGCATAGCCATGTAGGCGGCAATGACCTTGCCTGTCACGGGGCCGATCTCTTTCAACAATGCGGAATAGGCGTCCTCGACGGACGCGCGTTCAAAGGCCCCCGCCCGGGCGGCAAAGGCCTGCTTGCGGAGAGCGTTTTTTCGGGCGGTCAGGTCCATTCTGGCCTTTCTCTTGCACTTCGGCGGCAAGCGGGGTTTCCTGCGCCGAAAGATACTCCTGCAATGGGAAAACTCATGCTGACATTCGACCATCTGGCCATTTCCTGCGACAGGCTTGCCAACGGTGTCGCCCATGTCGAGAGCCAATTGGGCGTGACACTGGCCCCCGGTGGGGAACACGCCGCCATGGGCACCCATAACCGGCTGCTGTCGCTTGGGGCAGATGAATACCTGGAGGTCATCGCGATCAACCCAGATGCCCCCGGCCCTGATCAGCCGCGGTGGTTCGACATCGATAATTTCGCAGGCCAACCCCGCATGACCAACTGGATTTGCCGTTGTCCCGACCTGAACGCCGCGCTTGCAGCCGCGCCGAAAGGGGCGGGAGAGCCCTGGGACCTAGAACGGGGCGATCTGCGATGGCGGATGGCCGTGCCAAAGGACGGCAAGCTGCCCTTCAACAACTGCTTTCCGGCGATGATCGAATGGCAGGGCAGCGCCCATCCAGCCCCGCGCCTGCCCGACCATGGCATTCGCATGACCGGGATCACCCTGACCCATCCCGAAGCCGCTGCCCTATCGGCCACGCTGGCCCCCATGATCACCGATCCGCGCCTGTCTATAGTAGCCGGCCCCGCCCCGGCGCTTTCGGTCGAGTTGACCGGTCCAAAGGGAACCATCCGCCTGTGATCCGCACCGCCCGACCTGCTGACGCGCCTGCCATTGCGGCGATCTGGAACCACATCATTCGCGATACGGTGGCCACCTTTACCACTGAAGAAAAGCAACCCTCGGCAATTGCCGGAGCGATGGCTTCACAGCCCTATTGGGTTGCCGAAGACGCGAGCACCGTTGTGGGATTTGCCACCTATTTCCAGTTCCGGGGCGGGCCGGGCTACGTCCATACGATGGAACATTCTGTACATATCACGCCCTCGGCCCAGGGCCGGGGGCTGGGGCGCGCCCTGATGGCCGCTATGGAAGACCATGCCCGCAAGGCCGGGGTGCATTCGCTTTTTGCAGGCATCTCGGGTGAAAACAGTGCCGGACTCGCCTTTCACAGCGCGCTTGGCTATGCCCACACGGCACGGCTGCCGGAGGTGGGGCGAAAATTCGGGCGATGGCACGATCTTGTGCTGATGCAGAAATTCCTCTGACATTCCCGGCCCATCCGGGGTAAAAGTCCTACATGTCTTTGTGGTCCCGTATCAGTGACGCGCTTTCAGCCCTCGCCTCTGGTGAAGGGCTTGGCGCGATGTTCGACAAGCTGCGCAAGCCGCCGGAATTGACCGTTGGCTTTGCGATTGCCGTAATCGCCCTCGGCGCAAAAATGGCCAAGGCCGATGGTCTGGTCACTCGAAACGAGGTTACTGCCTTCCGAGAGGTTTTTGCCATTCCGCAGGCCGATGAAAAATCGGCAGCCCGCGTCTTCAACCTGGCACGCGAGGACGTTGCCGGGTTCGAGGATTACGCCCGCAAGATCGCCACAATGTTCGAAACCGACAGCGCCGTGTTGACGGACCTGATGGACGGGTTGTTTCACATTGCCGTGGCTGATGGCGAATACCACCCGGCGGAGAACGCCTTTTTGGAAAGGGTCGCCGAGATCTTTGGCATGTCCAAACGGGATTTTGCCGCCCTGCGCGCCCGGATCGTGCCCGATGCCGATCCAGACCCCTACACCGTTCTGGGCGTCGATCCGACGATGTCCCTTGATGACATCCGCAAGGCATGGCGGCGGCTGGTCGTGGAAACCCATCCTGACCGGATGATGGCGCGCGGCGTCCCCGAGGAAGCCGTTCAGCTGGCCCAGACCCGGTTGATCGCCATCAACAAGGCATGGGAAGAGATCGAAACCCACCACGGGAGCTAGGCCAGTGCGCATCGCAACCTACAACGTCGAATGGTTTGCCAATCTCTTCGATGACGACGGCGCTTTGCTGGATGACGGGCAGTGGTCCGGCCGCCAGGATGTGACGCGCGGCGAACAGCTGGCCGCCCTGTCCTTCGTATTTCAGCGTCTGGATGCGGACGCCATTCTGGTCGTCGAAGCACCGGACAGTTCGCGCCAGCGAAATGGCAGCTTGGCCTTGGAAAAATTCGCGGCCCACGCCGGTATCCGGGCGCGCAAGGCCCTGATCGGGTTCGAAAACCACACGCAGCAGGAATTGATGCTTCTTTACGATCCCGACGTGATGGAAGCGATTCACGATCCGATCGGCGAAGAGACCGGCAAGAAAGGCGCGCGTGTTGCACCGCGTTTTGACGGAACCTACCGGATCGACCTCGACATCGACGCGACTGAGGATCTGGTGAAGTTCTCCAAACCGCCGCTGGAGGCGCTGATCGACAGTGCTGAGGGCACGTTTCGCCTGATTGGAGTTCATGCGAAGTCCAAAGCCCCCCATGGCGCACGCAACCGTGACGAGATGCTGCGGCTGGCCATCGCCAACCGGCGAAAGCAATTGGCGCAATGCATCTGGCTGCGCGAACGGGTGGATCATCACCTCGACATGGGCGATCCGCTGATCGTGGCGGGGGACTTCAACGATGGCCCGGGGCTTGACGAGTTCGAACGGCTGTTTGGCCGGTCGGGGCTGGAGATTGTTCTGGGCACAGATCTGGACGCCGAAGATCAGCTGTATGATCCACATGCGGAACAGGCGCTGCAATCACGGCTCGGCGCACAGCCTACCACCGCGCGTTTTTATATTCGCGACGAAGACCGTTTCCTGACGGCGCTTCTGGATTACATCATGGTCAGCCCGGTCCTGCGCCCGTTCTGCAGGGGCTGGCGTATCTGGCACCCGTTTGAAGACCCTTCGTGCTGGAGGAATGAAACCCTGCAACGCGCATTGTTGGTCGCGTCGGACCATTTCCCGGTGACGATGGAGCTGAACGGGCCTTTCCCCGCCCCGGTCAGCGGCTGACCCCTTCAAACCGGGTGCCGTTGCGCATATCTTATGGCCTATGAAACACGCCATCCCCCTTGCCCTGTTCATCGCCCTCACCACCCCTGCCGCAGCGCAGGAAAGTGGGGAAGACAGCAATCTGCGCGAAGGTTGGGGCCTATTGTCAGAGGGCTCTCGCCTGATCCTGGAAGGGTTGGCCGAGGAAATGCGCCCCTTCGTGGATGAACACCTGCTGCCGATGATCGCCGAACTTGGCGCTCTGATTGACGACGTCGCCCTGTATGAGCTGCCAGAACGGTTGCCCAATGGCGATATCATCATCCGCCGCCGTGTACCGCAGGACCCCGAAACCGGCGAAGAGCTCGATCCGGTCGAGGACCCGGTTGATCTTTAGACATCGAATTCCCGACCTGATGCGCGGCCTCCATTGCACTTTGCCCATGGGGCTGCCTATCTGTAGCCCGTGCAATGCAAGAGAGGTTCCCAATGCAGTTCTCCACCATCCCGATGCCCCTGCCCGTCCGCGATGCAAATGCTGGTGGAGGGGCCGATAATCTGGGGGATCTTCCGGAATGGGACTTGAGCGATCTCTATCCTGCCACGGATGCCCCCGAGATCGCGCGCGACAAGGACTGGCTGGCCAAGGAATGCGCCGCTTTTGCCGCTGACTACGAAGGCAAGCTGGCCGATCTGTCGGCCGACCAGATGCTGGAAGCCGTGCAGCGCTATGAAAAAATCGACCTGATTGCCGGGCGGCTGATGTCCTTTGCGGGGCTGCGCTATTATCAGCACACGACCGACCCGGAACGGGCGCAGTTCATGTCAAACATGCAAGAGGCGATCACCGTATCCACAACGTCGCTGGTCTTCTGGGGCCTGGAGTTCAACCGGCTGGAAGACGCGCATTTCGAAGGGCTGATGGCGGCCAATGCCGATCTCGCCCGATACCGCCCGATCTTTGACCGGATGCGCGCGATGAAGCCCTACCAGCTGTCTGATGAGCTGGAGAAGTTCCTGCACGATCAGTCGATGGTGGGGGCTGCCGCGTGGAACAAGTTGTTTGATGAAACCATCGCCGGGCTTACCTTCGATGTCGACGGCGAGGAGCTTGGCATCGAGGCCACTCTGAACCTGCTGACCGACCAGAACCGTGACCGGCGCGAAGCCGGTGCGCGGGCGCTTGCCGCGACCTTCGGCGAGCGGATCGGGCTGTTCGCCCGCGTCCACAACACGTTGGCCAAGGAAAAGGAAATCGAGGATCGCTGGCGCAAGCTGCCCACCCCGCAGACGGGCCGCCACCTTGCCAACCACGTCGAACCCGAGGTGGTAGAGGCGCTGCGCAATGCCGTCGTCGCCGCCTATCCGCGCCTGTCGCATCGCTATTATGCGCTGAAGGCCAAGTGGTTGGGTCTTGATACGCTGGAGGTCTGGGACCGCAACGCGCCCCTGCCGATGGAAGATGACCGGCTGGTGGGATGGGATGAGGCGCGCAAGGTCGTGTCCGAGGCCTACGCCGATTTCGACCCCCGCATGGCGGAGCTGGCTGAGCCCTTCTTTACCGATGGCTGGATCGATGCGGCCGTGAAAGAAGGCAAGGCCCCCGGCGCCTTCGCCCATCCAACCGTCGCCGATGCCCACCCTTATGTGATGCTGAACTATCTGGGCAAACCGCGGGACGTGATGACGCTGGCCCACGAGCTTGGCCATGGCGTGCATCAGCGACTGGCGGCGGGTCAGGGTGAACTGCTGTCCTCCACCCCGCTGACGCTGGCGGAAACCGCGTCGGTCTTCGGTGAGATGCTGACCTTCCGCAAGATGCTGTCGCGCGCCAAGTCGGACGCCGAACGCAAGGTGATGCTGGCTGGCAAAGTCGAAGACATGATCAACACGGTCGTGCGCCAGATCGCGTTCTATGACTTCGAGTGCAAGCTGCACGCCGCCCGTGCCGAAGGCGAACTGACGCCCGACGACATCAACGCGCTGTGGATGTCCGTGCAGGCCGAAAGCCTTGGGCCGGTCTTCAACTTCATGGACGGGTATGAGACCTTCTGGGCCTATATCCCCCATTTCGTGCACTCGCCCTTCTATGTCTATGCCTATGCCTTTGGCGACGGCCTCGTGAATGCGCTTTACGCGGTCTACGAAGAAGGCGGCGATGACTTCCAGGAGAAGTATTTCGACATGCTGAAGGCGGGCGGATCCAAGCACCACAAGGAACTGCTGGCCCCGTTTGGCCTGGACGCGTCCGACCCCGCCTTCTGGGACAAGGGCCTGTCCATGATCGAGGGCTTCATCGACCAGCTGGAGGCTATGGAAGGGTGATCACGATCTCTGACCTGCCGCGGGATCGGGGGGCAGAGGTTTCGCACCTCGCCCTCGGCCCCGGTCAGGCGGATTTCGTAGGGGTCATTGACAATATGGTGAAAGACCCCTCGCCAGACCGCGACTTCCACGCGGTGCGCGAGGGGGACACTGTGGTCGGTTTCTTCAAGATCGACCGCGGCTATGCGCCTTTCCATGACTTTGCTCAGGCTCATGGCTGGGGCCTGCGCGGTTTGCTGATCGGCGCGCAGTATCAGGGCCTAGGTCTGGGGCGGGCAATGCTGGCGGTACTTCCGGGGTACCTGCGGGCGCGCTACCCGTCGCAACGGCTGTATTATCTGACTGTAAATTGCCGGAACACGCGCGCCTACAGCGCCTATCTTTCTGGCGGCTGGATGGATGCGGGTGCGCTTTATCATGGCGGTAGCTCCGGCCCTCAGCACATTTTGCAGCTGGATCTGCCATGAATGCCTCCGACAGATGGGCCGCGATCCGAATGCGCTTGAAGCGCGGGTTGGTCTGGATCAGGTCGAGCGTGCCTGCGGGATTGCGGCTGGTTCTGGGGCTGCTGTTGATCATCGGTGGCGTCTTTGGCTTTTTGCCGATTCTGGGATTCTGGATGATCCCGTTCGGGATCGCCGTGGCGGCACTCGA
Organism: Nioella aestuarii; assembly: GCF_050896395.1. Classification (NCBI taxonomy): domain Bacteria; kingdom Pseudomonadati; phylum Pseudomonadota; class Alphaproteobacteria; order Rhodobacterales; family Paracoccaceae; genus Nioella; species Nioella aestuarii. The sequence continues at coordinate 52,849 of NZ_JBPBBA010000001.1, forward strand.
CATCAAACTGATCTGGCGGGCATTCCGGCAAGGTAGATAACCCCTTCCCTAGCGTTAGTCTTTGTTCAGCTCCGAAACCCACTTAGGTTTTGCGCATCGTTTTGTGGGAGGATTTCATGGTTCAGGTCATTGGCAAATGGATCGGACGGCTGCTTTGGCTTTTGGTGATCGGCGTGGCGCTGTTCCTGATCTTCGCACCGGCCTATGTGGAACGGTCCCGCAATGCGGTTGCGCCCCATGATCCCTATCCGGTGTCAGATGCGGCCGCAGCCCTGCACGCCCGCCTGACCATTGGTGACTGGCACGCAGACAGTCTGCTGTGGAATCGCGACCTGAACGAACGCGGCACCCGCGGGCATGTCGATATCCCGCGCCTGCTGGAGGGCAATGTCGCCCTGCAGGTTTTCACCGCCGTGACCAAGAGCCCGGCGGGCATGAACTACCATGAGAACTCGGCCGATTCTTTCGACAACATCACGGCGCTTGCCATGGGGCAGCTCTGGCCGATGCGGACCTGGGGCAGCCTGTCGGAACGCGCGCTTTACCAGGCCGAGCGGCTACATGGCTTTGCCGCGGCCTCCGACGGGCGGCTGAGGGTCGTGACGACAGAGGCCGACCTTGATGCGCTGCTGACGGCACGGGCCGAGGGGCAGACCGTCGTGGGAGGGATTCTCGGCATCGAAGGTGCGCACGCGCTAGAGGGCGACATGTCCAATCTCGACCGGCTCGAGGCGGCAGGGTACCGGCTGATCGGGCTGCACCATTTCTTCGATAACGAATTGGGCGGGTCGCTGCATGGCGAGGCCAATGCCGGGCTAACCGATTTTGGGCGCGCGGTTGTGGAACAGGTGGTGGCACGCGGCATGGTGTTGGACCTCGCCCATTCCTCGGAACAGGTGGCGCGCGACGTGGTGGAGATGACCGATATCCCGCTGGTGGTCAGCCACACCGGCCTGCGCTCTGCCTGCGATGTACATCGGAACTTCCCCGATGACCTGATGGCCGAGATCGTTGCCAACGGGGCCGATCTGGGTGGCGGCGTCATCGGCATCGGCTACTGGGCCGATGTGACCTGCGATGACAGTCCCGAAGGGGTTGCCGCGGTGATCATGGCCGCGATCGAGGTGGTGGGAGAAGATCACGTATCGCTAGGGTCTGATTTCGACGGGTCCGTTGCAACGGCGTTCGATACGTCGGAACTCGCCGCGCTGACCGATGCGCTGCTGCGCGCCGGGGCAAGCGAGGATCAGATCGCGAAGGTCATGGGCGGGAATATGCTGCGTGTCTTGCGGGCCCGCTTGAACTGATTTCCAACAGCGCGGCCGGGCGGCAGAAAAGTCTTGCAAGACTTTTTCAAGGATCTTCGAAGATCCTTCCACCGCTCTATTTCAGCTGACTGTCTTTCGATCCCCGCCGATTGATCCCGCCACGCGCCTTGAACGCCCCGTCGCGTTCCTCCTGGCAGTCGATGCACAGCTTCACTCCGGCAAGAGCCTTGCGCCGCGCCTCGGGGATTTCTTCATCGCATTCGGCACAATGGGTCAGGCTTTCGCCCTGCGGCTGCGCCCGGGCTTTCATCCGCTTCAGTTCATCCTCGATCGAGGCTTCGATCTGTTCTGATACCGCGCCGTCGCGCGCCCATCCTCCGGCCATGTCCCCGATCCGCATGAGTTGCTGACCGGCCGACGATAGCAGAGCCACCCCCACTCCCGCTAGAGCAGGCTGACAGACCCGTCATTCTCATCCTTCGCGGACCGGGATGGGGCAGAGGCCGGGCTTGGATTGCCGATGGGGATCTTTGGAGGTGGCGCGCCCGGCATTCCGACCGTCGGCTGGTTCATCATGAATTGCGGGGCGGGTTTCGGCTTTGGCAACTCTCCGCGCAATTCGCGGATCAGCGTGTAATGGTCCGCCATCTTGTTCACCACTTGCCCAAAGGTCGCCTCTGCCTTTTGCAGGTACCCATTCCACAGATTTGCCGGCAGATTCCCGTTCCGTCGGAAGGACGGCGCCGGGTAGTCGGTATTGTAGACCTGCTTGCCAAGCAGCACCGCCTGATAGGTCGCGTAGCTGAACAAAACCTCGGTTTCCAGATCCAGCGGTCCGGGCACGGCGTAGCGCCATAGCTCCAGGTTCTCGGCCAGTCGGTCCGGCACTTCCAGCTCTTCGCGCGCGTCGATCCAGTATTGGCTGTCGGTCCGGTTCCCAAGCGCGTAGTGCAGGCAGATAAAATCCCGCACCTCGTCATAAAGCTTGCTGGTCAGTGTGTTATATCTGGCCCTCAAAGGCTCTGGATAGCTCTTGTCAGGGAAGTAGCTGGCCAGCCAGCGGATCGACATATCGATCATGTGAATGGCGGTCGATTCCAGCGGCTCGATGAACCCGCCAGACAGCCCCACGGCCACCACGTTCTTGACCCAGGCATTGCGGTTGCGCCCGACCCGCATCGGGATCACGCGTGGTTCTACCCCGTTCCAGGTGTCGCCAAGATGCGCGATGAACTCGTCCCGGGCCTCTTCATCCGTGCGATGCGCCGAGGAATAGACATAACCCGTACCAATCCGGTTATAGAGCGGCACCCGCCAAACCCACCCCGCCCCAAGCGCTTAGCTGCGGGTCAGTGACGGGATCTTGGTCGGATCTGGATGCGGGATCTGCACCGCCATGGCCCGGTCATTGGCCAGGAAGTTGGAATAGGAAATGAAGGGCTCTTTCATCACCTCGTTGATGATCAGCCCCTTGAAGCCGGTGCAGTCGATCACAAGCTCGGTCTCATGGCGCCCCGTTTCGGTCAGTTGGAGGGCGCTGACATAGCCGTTTTCGTCCTGTTCCACATGCACCACATCCTCCTCGATATGCTGCACACCGCGCGACTTGCAGATGTCGCGGATCATGTTGGCAAAGCGCCCTGCGTCGAGGTGGTAGGCGTGCCCCACGGGCATCGCGTAGGGCTTTTCGCCCAAAGGGCGTGGCCCCTTGTAAGCCTCTCCAAGTGCCACTGAAGGCGAAAAGCACTGGATGAAATCGCGTTTGCCCGCGCCGTATTTCAAATAGTAGTCCGCCAGATCAACCCCGGCGATCACCTGAGGATGGGCAAAGGGATTGACGTAATCTATCTGCTTGCCGTTCTGGTCCACGTTCCAGTTGGCGAACAATACCCCAAGCTTGAACGAGGCATTGCACGTTTTGAAAAAGTCCTGCTCGGAGATGCCCGCCATCCGCAGCGTCCGCAGCATGTTGGGCACGGTCGCCTCGCCCACGCCCACGGTCGGCACATTGGGGGACTCGATCAGGGTGATCTTCATCGTCGCATCGGGACGCGTCAGATCACCGAAATTCGATTGCAGGATCAGCGCGGCCATCCATCCGGCGGTGCCCCCGCCGACAATGGTTATGGATTTAATCGGGTCGGACATCGCAACCTCCCACCGGTCTTCTGGATTCCAAAGAAGCCTAGGGGGAAATCCTTTCCGGGTCAAAATTTGCGCGGTTTAGTGGTGTCTCAGGTCATTTCGCCTGAGAAAGCAGCCTCCAGCGCGGCTTGCGTTCCCCGCGAAAATTCCAGAGGCACAGGATAGGCGGCCCCTTCGCGGATCGTGCGTCCGAAAGCCTCTACCTGATTGACATACTGCCGTGCGGACGGAAAACGGTGCAGGCGTTCCTCGCCATCCGCACGCACCACGCGCACCGATGCCTCACGGTGGACAACCGGATTGAACGGCGCGAGCAGTTCGATGAACCCTTCGGTGCCGTGATAGGTCACGACCTGCCGGTTCGGGGCCTCCATGCTCATGTAGATGGAGCAGGTTGCCCCCCCGAAATTGGCCCATATCCGTGCCGAGACATCGACGCCGTTCTGCCAGCCAAAGCGGGATTGCACGTTTTCAGGCTCCAACCCTGTCACCAGTCGGGCAGAGCCGAGCGTATATACACCGATATCGCGGGTCACACCCCCGCCGAGATCCGGGTTGAGGCGGATATTGCCGCCATCCCTCAGACGGAAAGTGAAATAGCCGTCGATGTGAAGCAGATCCCCAATCGCGCCTCCCTGCACCAGATCGCGCACCATCTGCCATTGTGGGTGATGGGGAATCATGTAGGCCTCAGCGATCAGAAGCCCGGTTTCATCGCGCAGTGCGATCAAACGCTCGACCTCGTCCAACGTCATCGCAATCGGCTTTTCCGTCAGCACATGCTTGCCCGCGCGGGCGGCTTTTTCCGTCCATTCCACATGCATCGAATTGGGCAGCGGAATATAGATCGCGTCGATCTCCGGGTCGGCCAACAGCGCGTCGTAGCTGTCATGAATCCGCAACCCCGGGGCAAGCGCCGCGAAACTCGCAGCTTTATCAGGGCTCGACGTGGCCAGAGCGGAAAGCACCGCGTTTTCAGCATTATGGATGGCGGGGGCCATGGTTGATCGCGCGAAATTCGCAGCGCCAAGCACGCCCCAACGGATCGGATAGGTCATAACAGTCATCTCCCGGTTCGCCTGAACAAGACCATAAAAAAGGCCCGCCGAAAAGGCGGGCCCACACTGGTTACCTGGGATTCTCTTATGCCGGGGCGAGAACGCCCTGTTCCCGCGCCAGTTCGCGCATCCGCTTTTGCAGCTTCTCGAACGCGCGCACTTCAATCTGGCGGATCCGCTCGCGGCTGACATCGTAGACAGTCGACAAATCCTCAAGCGTCACCGGCTGGTCCTGAAGGCGACGCTGAGTCAGGATATCCCGCTCGCGCTCGTTCAGGACTTCCATGGCCTCTTCCATAAGCGCGAGGCGGTGCTGCATTTCATCACGTTCGGCATAATCACCGGCTTGATCTGCATCTTCGTCTTCCAACCAGTCCTGCCACTGGGTCGCGCTATCGCCCTCGGTGCCGATCATGGCATTGAGCGAAGCATCACCACCCGACAGACGCCGGTTCATCGAGATCACCTCATCCTCGGTCACACCGAGATCATGCGCGATCTGCGCCACGTTTTCCGGCCGCATATCGCCGTCTTCCAGCGCGCCGATGCGAGCCTTTGCCTTGCGCAGATTGAAGAACAACTTCTTCTGCGCGCTCGTCGTACCAAGCTTCACCAGCGACCAGGACCGCAGAATGTATTCCTGGATCGAGGCGCGAATCCACCACATGGCATAGGTCGCCAAACGGAAGCCTTTTTCGGGGTCAAACCGCTTCACGGCCTGCATCAAGCCGACATTGGCCTCGGAAATCACTTCAGCTTGCGGCAGACCGTAGCCGCGATAGCCCATGGCGATCTTGGCGGCCAGACGCAGGTGCGACGTCACCATCTGATGGGCGGCATCGGTGTCTTCGTGGTCGACCCACCGTTTGGCCAGCATGTATTCCTGCTCCGGCTCCAGCATCGGGAACTTGCGGATTTCCTGAAGGTAGCGGTTCAGGCCCTGTTCCGGCGAAGGTGCCGGGAGATTTGCATAGCTGCTCATGTTTTCGGATCCCCTGTTCGACATCCTCAGATGTAAATCTGATTAACTTAGGTGGATATGGGAGTATTAATGACCCTGTTCAAGAGCCATACGGCGATTTCACCACACATTATCTTGCTAAACACGCGCACCGCAATCCATGTTACAGTGTTTTCACGTGCAATTGCGCACAACTTACCGGGCAGTTTCGCGAAGTTTTTCGAGAAGTGACGCCATGTCCTCGGGCAGAGGGGCTTCAAAGCTCAGGTATTCGCCACTGACAGGGTGCACGAAACCAAGCGTCGCGGCGTGCAGGGCCTGGCGTGGAAAGCTGTTCAGCTCCTCTGCCAGTGCCTCGCCCATCACCTTCGGGGCCACTTTCCGCCGACCACCGTAGGTCTGGTCGCCAATCAACGCATGTCCCGCATGGGACAGGTGCACCCGAATCTGGTGGGTGCGGCCGGTTTCCAACCAGCAATTGATCAGCGCCACCGCGCCGAACCCTTCCTCGACCCGCGCCCGCGTCACCGCGTGACGCCCCCCGGAAAACAGCACCGCCTGCCGCTGCCTGTCGGTCTTGTGGCGGGCAAGCTGCGTGGTGATCTTCAGGATGCCACCCATTTCGAAGCTGGTGCCGCGCACGCCGCGCAACCGGGGATCAGAGGCATCGGGCTCCCCATGACAAAGCGCAAGGTAATGCCGGTCGACCGTGTGCTTCTCGAATTGCGCCGCAAGCCCGTGATGGGCACGATCGGACTTGGCCACGACCAAAAGGCCCGACGTGTCCTTGTCGATCCGGTGCACGATACCGGGCCGCTTTTCGCCGCCGACACCAGACAGGTTGCCACCGAAATGATGCAGGAGCGCATTAACCAGCGTGCCCGAAGGCGTGCCGGGGGCAGGATGCACCACCATGCCCACGGGCTTGTTGATCACGATCAGGTCGTCATCCTCATAGAGGATCTCCAGCGGGATATCCTCTGGCATCGTCGCCACATCGGCGGCTTCCTCGACGGTGATCTCGACCAGATCATCCTCGGCAAGCTTCGCCTTCGCATCCGTCACAACGGCGCCGTTCACGCGCACCATGCCGTCCGCGATCAGTTTCGCCAGTCGAGACCGGCTCAGCGATGCATCCTCTGGCACATCGCGGGCCAGTGCCTTATCAAGGCGCGGCGCAGGGTCCGGGCCGATACGGACCGAGACGATCTTGGACGAAAGGCCGGACATGCAAGACGCTCCGTTGACAGAGGACGACAAGGACCCGCTGAACCTGAGGGTGCTTCGCATCCTCGTGACGGTCCTGACGGTGGTGATGATTGTCGGGCTGATAGCGGTCGTGATCACCTTTGTCACCCGTTTCCCGGGCGGTGATGGTGTCAGCCTGCCCGATCAGGTGACTTTGCCCGAGGGCGTGCGCGCAAGCGCCGTGACCATGGGTGAGGGGTGGTATGCGGTTGTGACCGATGACGACCGCATCCTGATTTTCGACCGTGCCAGCGGTGAACTGCGTCAAAGCGTCGAGATCACGGCGCCCTAGTCGTCCAGCGCGGCAGCTGCGGCCCGCGACATCGGGCCAATCTGACCGTCGATCGCACCCAGATACAATCCGCGTTCTTGCAGGATCACCTGAAAGGCCATTGCCGTTGCCCGGTCCCATGGCGGTTCATAGCCGCCGATCCGCCCGCGCAAATCGTCCATGTCCACATCGCCGGTTTCCAGTGCCTGTACATAGAGCGCCGCCGCCTGATCCGGGTCGGCCTCTACCCCGCGCCCGCGTTCATAGAGAAAGCCAAGCGCCGCGATTGCATCGGGCAGACCGGCCTCAACCGCGCGTTCGGTCCAGCGGAACTGCTGTTCGGGATCGCCGGTGCCGGGGCCATCGAGCTCAGAATAGATGCGGGCCAGATCCAGGACCGCCTCGATATTCCCCTGTTCCGCAGCCATGGACAGATAGCGCGCCGCCTCGTCCCGGTTTGGGATGCCAAGCGAGGCATCTTCGCCGCCGGGAATGCCATCACCTGTCAGATAGGTTTGACCAAGCCGATACTGGGCAAAGTGATAGCCCCCATCAGCCGCCGCCCGCATCAGTTCCACCATGCGCCCGGTATCGCGCGGCACCCCGGCCCCGATCCGGTGCAAAAGGCCAAGCGTCATCTGACCGGCAGGGTCACCCCCTTCGGCGGCAGCGGCGAAATATCCGGCGGCCTCGTCCGCATCGCGGCGTAGGGGGCCGATGCCGAACAGGTGGTAGTCGCCAAGCTTGGTGTTCGCGGCCGCCAGACCCGCAGCGGCAGCGGCCTCAAACGCCGCCACGGCCTCTTCATGGTCGCCATCGGCCTGCCGGATTGCCCCGATATGGAACAGCACGACCGGATCCTCGCTGCCGTCCTCCAGCGCCTGTTCGCAATAGGGTGCTGCTTCTGCCAACGCCGCCTCCAACGCGTCTTGCGCCTCTGGGCTGACTGGCACACCAGAATTGGGCGGTCCGGCCGTCTCGACACACAGATCTGCGGCGGTTTCAGGCGCGGTTTGTGCGGCAAGCGTCAGGGGGCTGGCGGATAGCGCCAGGGTCATTGCAACCCGTGGCAGCGCGACGGAAAGAGAAATTTTCATGGCAGCAGACCGGTTTGTTATTGAAATACAAGCCAAACCCTAGCCAATTTCGCCCCGATCTGTCGACCGTCTTGCCCCATCCTTTCCCAAGAAAACCACAGAAACGGCTGGCTAATGCCTTAACCCTATGCAAGCTTTTGCAGGCCTTATAAAATTATCGAGAAGCAGAGCAGGACGGCGCGGGCGCGCAAAGGCAGCCCCAAGCCAGGAAGATGAACGGGAAAATGCGCGATTCCGGCACTAAAGACAGCGTTCTGGTCGTCGATCTGGACGGGACATTACTGCGTTCGGACATGCTGTTCGAATGCTTCTGGGCCAGTGCCGCGCGCACTTGGCGTACGCCTTTGATTGCCGCCAAGGCTCTGTCACAAGGCATCCCCGAGTTAAAACGCGCACTGGCGGAAACCGCCTGCCCAGATGTCACACGCCTGCCTTACAACGCCGAGGTCATCGCCCATATCGAAGCCTGGCGCGCCGAGGGCGGCAAGACCGCGCTTGTTACGGCCTCTGACCAGATCCTTGCCGACCGGATCGCCGCGCATCTTGGCCTGTTCGACGAGGTGTTCGGAACCGAGCCCGGCAATAACCTGAAGGCAGAGCGCAAGGCCGCCTTTCTGGACAATCATTACGGCGCCGGCGGTTATATCTACGTGGGCGACAGTCGTGCGGACCTGAAGGTCTGGTCCCGGTCCAAGGCCGCCGTCACCGTTGGCGCCAGCAAAAGCTTCCGCGCCAAGGTGGCCGCGGTGAATGCTGATGTCACGCATCTGAGCCCCCCTGAACATGTGCTGATCCCAATCTTCAAGGCCATGCGCCTGCATCAATGGCTGAAGAACGTTCTCGTCTTCGTGCCGATCCTGGCGGGGCATTTGGTTGGGGTGGCAACGTTTCTTCAATGCCTGTTGGCCTTTGTCGCCTTTGGCTTGGTCGCCTCCTCTGGCTATGTACTGAACGATCTGCTGGACCTTGGCCCAGACCGGGCACATGCCCGCAAATGCCGCCGCCCGATGGCCTCGGGTCGGTTGCAGGTGCCACATGGTACGGTACTGCTTCCGATCCTGTTGAGCCTTGGTCTTGCGACCGCCGCCACGCTCAGCCTGAAGTTCCTTGGCGTGATCTTCTTCTACTTCCTGATGACGATGAGCTATTCGCTCTGGCTCAAGCGCAAGGTGATCGTGGATATCTGCGTTCTGGCCGGGCTTTATACCCTCAGGATCGTGGCTGGCGGCGTGGCGACCGGCGTTCCGCTGTCCCTGTGGCTGCTGGCCTTTTCGATGTTCTTCTTCTTCTCGCTTGCCGCCGTCAAACGGCAGGCAGAACTGGTGCATCTGAAATCGACCGAACACACGAAGGCTGCGGGCCGGGGCTATGGTTTGGAGGATTTGCCGATCATCACCCAGATCGCCGCCAGTTCAGGTCTGCTGTCGGTGCTCGTCCTGGCGCTTTACATCAACACGCCCGATATCCGTGCGAACTACCTGTCACCCACATATTTGTGGGGGGTCTGCGTGCTGCTGATGTTCTGGGTCACGCGGATGGTGTTCGTCACCCATCGGGGCAAGATGAACGATGACCCGATGGTCTTTGCTGTGACCGACCGCACCAGTCAGGCAACCTTCCTTGCGATGCTGGCGCTTGCGGCGGGGGCCTTGCTGCTATGACATCGACCGCCCTTGCGCTGCGCTATGCCCTTTTCGCGGTGATTGCGACCGTGGCCAATCTGGGAACCCAACGGGTTGTCCTGGCCTTTGGGGACAGCGCCGTTGTTTTCGCCATGGCCGTGGCGGCTGGCACGCTGATCGGGCTGGTAGTGAAATACGTGCTGGACAAGCGCTGGATCTTTTTCGATCAGTCCACCGGGGTAAAGGCCCACAGCCGCAAGTTTGCGCTTTATACCGCAATGGGGCTGATCACGACCTGCATCTTTTGGGGCTCGGAAACTGCTTTCTGGCTGATCTGGGGCACCGATCTGATGCGGGAACTGGGGGCCGTTCTGGGCCTGATGGTGGGCTATGTGACCAAATACATGCTGGACCGTCGCTTCGTCTTCAATGATGACCGCTTGCAGGCAGAGGGGGCGTAATGCAGCTGACTGGTTGGGGCAACTTCCCGAAACGAACAACACAACTGACTGCCCCGAGAACCGAAGCCGAAGTGGCAACACTGGTGACGCAGGGCCGGGCCATCGCGCGGGGTAATGGGCGATCCTACGGCGACAGCGCCATCGGCGCTGCGCGCACGCTGGACATGCGCCATTTCGACCGGATGCTGTCCTTCGATGCGGCCAGCGGGCAATTGGTGGCCGAGGCGGGCGTGATGCTGGCAGATGTGATCGACAGTTTCCTGCCGCGCGGCTGGTTTCCCATGGTCACGCCGGGAACCAAGCTGATTACCCTTGGTGGGGCCATAGCGGCGGATGTGCATGGTAAGAACCACCATATCGACGGCAGCTTTCGTGCCTGTGTGGACTGGATCGACCTGATGGGGCCGGACGGGTCTGTGACCCGCTGTTCGCGTAGTGAGAACCCGGATCTTTTCGGCTGGACCATCGGCGGAATGGGACTGACCGGCGTTATCCTGCGCTGCGCGATCCGGTTGCGGTCGGTTAAATCGGGCTGGATCCGGCAGACGATGATCCCCGCCGCCAATCTGGACGAGGCCATTGCCGCGTTTGAGGACAGCATGTCGGCAACCTATTCCGTGGCCTGGATCGACTGCGCCGCCAAGGGGGATGCGCTTGGCCGGTCTTTGGTCATGTTAGGTGAACACGCTGAGCCAGGCGAAGTACCCGCGCGCTACCGCGCCACCCCCTTCAGCTCTCCACGTCGCCGCAAAAAGACCTTCCCAATGAACGCACCGGGATTTGCGCTCAATCCGGTCTCGGTCCGTGCATTCAACGCGCTCTATTTCTGGAACGGGTCGCGGCAGGAGGGTCAGCAGATCGTCGATTGGGACGGGTATTTCTACCCGCTCGACGCGATCCTGAAATGGAACCGGCTCTATGGCTGCAAAGGGTTTATGCAATTCCAATGCGTCCTGCCGAAAGACACCGCGCGCGAAGGGCTGCACCGGCTGATGTCAGCGATTTCCGAATCCGGCCAGGCGTCTTTCCTGTCCGTCCTGAAACGCTTCGGCCCGCAGGACAGCCCGTTCTCCTTTCCTATGGAAGGCTACACGCTGGCGCTCGATTTTCCGCGCCATGCCCGAGCCATTGCATTGATGCCGGAACTGGACGCGATCACTCTGGATCATGGCGGGCGCTTCTATCTTGCCAAGGACAGCCGCGTTCCTGCTGACACCTTTGCCACCGCCGACCCCCGCGCCGCTGCATTTGCGCAATGGCGGCGGGACAACGGCCTTGCCGACGCCTTCGCCTCGGCCCAATCCGAAAGGCTCCACCTGTGACCCACCCCGTTCTCATCCTCGGCGCACGGTCCGACATGGCCCGCGCCACCGCTCGTGCCTTTGCTGCGCTCGGTCATCCGATCCAACTGGCCGCCCGCAATGCAAACAGCATGGAGGTGGAAAAGGCCGATCTTGAAACCCGCTACGGGGTTGAGGTCACGCTACATGAATTCGATGCGCTTGACGTGGCCGGGCATGAGCGCTTCGTCGATGGCTTGCCAGTGCTGCCCGGCATCGCTGTATGCGCCGTGGGAACCATGGGCGAGCAGGAGGAAAATGAGAAAGACCCGGCCAAGGCGGTCGCGGTCTTGCGATCCAATTTCGAGGGGCCCGCGATCGTTTTCGGGGTTCTGGCGGATCGGTTTGTGAAACGCGGAGCTGGCACATTGGTGGGAATCAGTTCCGTCGCGGGCGACCGTGGGCGCGCGTCGAACTATGTCTACGGATCGGCCAAAGCGGGCTTCACCGCCTTCCTGTCGGGCTTGCGCAACCGGTTGGCCAAGAAAAATGTGCATGTGGTGACCGTGAAACCGGGTTTTGTGAACACCGCCATGACCGCCCATCTGGACCTGCCCGCAAAGCTGACCGCCGAGCCAGGCGAAGTCGCGGGCGCCATCGTCAAAGCTGTGGAAAAACGTCGTAATATCATATACGTGCGGCCAATCTGGTGGCTGGTGATGTCGATCATCTGCGCAGTGCCCGAGACGGTTTTCAAGAAAACCAGCATCTGATCGCAACCACCCGGATCAATTCGCGCGCGCAGAAAGTTGCTCGCGCTCGCAGCAAAACGGCAGTTTTCCGCCGCAAATGTGGCGGGTCTGCCTTAATCGCTCTGGCATTCTTGTTTCGTTAAAAATGTGAGTGTATCCCTTTTGCCATGAGGGACAGATATTTTGACCTGCTGGGACAGCGGGCCGTTGACAGTAAACCTGAGTTCATGGAATCGCCCGCAGCCGTCATCACGACGCTTGCGGCCTCGGCGCTTGTCTGCGCGACCATCCTGACACTCACGGTCACCAAGATCGCCCCGGCGGTTCGGATTGCCACGCTCGGCGTCGAGCCCGCCCGTGTGGAGATCCCGCAGGCAAGCCTTGGGGCGTTGCCTGTGTCCGACGGTATGGGGGCTTCAATTGCTGGGGTTGATCAGGGACCGGAACGGCTGATGCCGACGTCTCTTCCGCCGATGGCGCCAGGCAATGACTACGTGCTGGCCGAACCCGTGATCGAACCGCTCCCACAGGAACCCGCCCCGACAATCATCGCTGGCAGACCTCCGGTGGACGCCGTGCCGCGCCCTGCCCATATCGAGGCGCTGGCCGCTGCAGCGCGCAGTTTCACCGACCCTGCCAATGTGGCCTCGCTTCGCCCGGAACAGCGCCCCTTCGATCCAGCACCTGAAGAACCGGTGATCGAACTGGCCGTCGCCTCTCCGCTGGCCGCGATTGTCAGCCCGCGCCCCGCCTTACGTCCCGCAGATCTGGATGTCACCGCCGCCTCCAGCCTCGTGGCGCGCGCCACAGACCCAACAGAAAACGTGACCTTGGCCGCACTTACTCCGGAAGAACCGGCCGCGCTTGGGCCAGCTTTTGATCGCAGCGCCAATGCCTGCACCCGCCGCCTCTCTCGCGAAATTCCGCGCCGGGCGGGCAGCGCAGCAGGCGGTCAGGCCTTCATTGCCTCGCTTGAAAACGTCTCTGGCACCACCCGCGACGCGGCAATCGCCCGCGAGGTTCTGGGCGGCAATGTTCCGGCCTTCCTGCGCGACCTTGCCCCGGTCACCTTCACCGGCATCCTGCCCAATGGCCGCAGCGCTCAGATCACCATTTGTGTGACGCCTGATTATCTGGCCGTCGGCAGCGACAGTGATTTCGTGCGCGTGCCTCTTGGCCTGTCTGCAGCGGCGCAGATCGCGGAAGAGTTCAATATGATGTTGCCGACCACCCGGATGGTCGATGCAATCTACGCACAAGCCGATCTGCGCCTGTCGCCCTCACCGATGACGCCTGGCTCTCAGATGTCCTCGACCACCTATTTCATGCGCCACAATGCCACCGTGGAGGGACAGCGCCAGAACGCGGGCGGACGTCTTGGGATGCTGGTGTCCGGCCACAAAAAGGATCTGGTCCTGACCAACCGCCTGTCCAGCGCGCCTGGCCGCGTGGCGATTTACGGCTGGCACCGTCCGGGCGGCAACCCGATCCAGCCACTGTCCACCGTGCATGGCGCTGAATATGCTGACTACAGCCATGGTGTACGCTTGGTCAGCCGCACCGCCTTCGTCAACGGTCGTGCTGTCGATCTTCAGGATCTGCTGATGGATGGCACCTACGCGGGGCTTCTGAATTCCGAAGGCCCGATTGGACGGCCTGCCATCCAAATCGCTTCGCGCTGACTTCCGAACGATCGAGCAGACACAAGAAACCCCGCCCTCGCCGGCGGGGTTTTTCACGAGACGTAGCCTGCGCCCTCAGCCGTGGCGGGTGGGTGGGTGGGGCCACGGCTGAGGGCGCAGATCCTGTCAGTTCACATCATGGAAACAACGGAACCCTAGGTGATAGTTCCGGTGGCTCGACGGCGACATCACCCGGCTGCCATGCCAGAAGGGTGCCCGCCAACGCGCCCAATGCTCATGCGCGCGCACCGTGTCCCAGATGAACCAGCTGCCCTTCATCTCTGTCACCCCAAGCGTGGTGGACCCCCGGCTTGCCATCTGATCGGGCGACAGCGGCAGGTTCATGTGCTCTGCCGCATTGCCGTCGATGTCGTATGCGCCAAGCGGGCTGTGGCATTGCGGGAATGATCCCGCCGGATAGGTATTGGATCCGCAGCCGTTGAAACTGCCGCCATTGCAGCTGGCCGATTTGAAACTGCCGGTGGCACAGACCCCAGACCGCCAGGGGCCGATACTGTAGGTGTTGCGGGTATGCGCCCATTCCGAGTTGTGCCAGGCGCGCATGGCCTGCGGACTGCCCAGATCGAAGCGATAGTCAGGTTCGAGCAGCGCTCCCGCCGCCGCCCCTTCCCATTCATGGGCATCACCGATCCGGCCGCCTTCCGCCGCACAGAGCATATGCGCCTCACTCGCGCGCACCCAGACCACAGGGTAGACCATGGGAATGTTCGGATATTCGAACATGTCCACACAAACCTCGGCATCCTCCGGACTTTCAGTGGCGGGATCATAGAGCGGTGCGCGATAGCGGCCGCCGCAGATCCGTTCCCACCTGGCATTGCGATAACTTTGCTGCACGCTGGCCACCGAACCGCCAATCCGCGCTGCGGCCTCTTCCGGCGTCATCGCGTGGCGCGTCACCGCCGGATTGCCCTGTCCGATATAGGAAGATCCGGCAAAGATCTGGCGGATCCGCTGGATCTCGGCATTGGATACGCCGCGCACTTGCCGCATCTGATCGAACATCTGTTCGTTCAGCTCTTGCAGGCTTTGCGCGCCCCCCGCCCCGGCGCCCATGACGCCGATGATCAGGGCCACGAGTGTTCGGGTGAGATATCTCATAGGGGGCACTCCTCGTGCTTGGGGTTACTCTCGTCTTAGCAGATAAAAGAAATCACGGTTATCGGCGAAGCCCACGAACCGCGGGATTGTTCCGTTGCGCGTGTCCTGATCCACATGGCTCATGCCGCTGACCAGATGTTCGGCCTCGATCCAGTCATCATCCTCGGTCTCGGGGTAGAGCGCCATATAGGTGTGTTCCTGGCTGTTCATGTCCATGAGCATAGCATAGTCGCAGTGATAAGCCTGGAACGTCCGCGCCATGGCCGAGGGTGTGGCGGTCGAGAAATAGGCGTAGATCAGGAACTGACGGCCATCGACCTCTCGCAAACACGATCCGGCGCGCAGGGTGCGCAGTTGCGCGTCCGCGGAACCGGACCAGTTGCCAGCCCCCCATTGGGTCACGCGATCACCGGGCACGCTTTCGCCGGTTTCAGGGTCTGGATGGATCAGGGGCACGCCATTCTGACGGGCAAAGCGCAAATGCGGCAGCAATTCCTCGTTCAGCTCTTCCGTCCATGTGGTCATGCCGAAGGTGCCGTCATTGGTGACATAGATCGTCGAGAGCCCCGGCCAAAGCCGGCTGAGCACCGTTCCATTCACGAGGAACCCGTAGTGATGCCCATGGTTGAACGTCGCCATATCGCCATAGCGGAATGCACCGTGATCGCGCTTGTAACCACCTGTGAAGGTCGCGGCGACCCGGTCGGTCAGCGAGGGGCTGAGCATCCCCACCATGACAAGCGGATCGGGAGAGCTGATGCCATCGGGTCCGGGGATCGACCAGTCGCGCCCGGCCCCGTGAGGGCGGGAGGACCATTCGAAACCGGGGTGATCGGTGCCAAGCTCGTACCCGATTTCAAACTCCCGCATATCAAAGGCCACGAGGTAGACATTGGCGCCGCGTTCGACCCCATCCAACCAGTTGGTCTCACCCGACCGGTTCAGAATGTCGTCGCTGATCATGCCGGGCTGCACCATGCTGGCGTAGATACCGGGCGCGTCTTCGACCTGATACCAGCTACCCGCTTCCATTCCTCCATCAGCGCCCACGAGATCAAATCCGGGCGCGGCGCGCATGACCGGGAAGCGCCCCAGATTGGCCTGACCAAGCGCGGCCACAACGGCACCGGGATCCTCCGATTCCGCCTCGTCCGAGCTTTCAAGATAAGCGTCGCGGAACAGGGTGCCCTTGATCAGGTTAACGATGGAGTCACCAAAGAGAACATTCTCTCGGAGAAACTCCGCAACGGCCTCTCTTGTGGTGCGTGACCCGGATACCCGGTTGCGCAGATACATCGTGCTGTCGCAGATCGGCGCGTAGGGCAGCGTTTCCTCGCGGGCTTCTTCAAGCTCGGGGCTGCGACCCTCCCATGGGGCGCATTCCACCTCGTCGCCATCGTTTTCGATCAGGATCATCGGATCGTCGCCATCCATTTCCAGCGAGATCTGCCAGAAATCCGGCGCGGCGTTTTCAAGGTGATAATAGCGCGGGCGAGACAGGTCATCGCTGTCGACACGCAGAATAAACCAGGCGTTCACCATCGGGTTCATCGAGGTCAGCGTGACCTCCAGCCCGTTGTCACCGGTCAGGGTCATTTCGTTGCGGAAGGGTTGAAGGGCATAGATCGACCCCGGCGCGTCGGAGTTGTACACCTCCATCTGCGCCTGAAGCGTCTCTTCGTCCGGCAAGCCGATGCCGTTGGCCAGGGCGGGGCCCGACAATGTGATAAGAAGGGCCGAGATCCCGGCCGCTTTCAGCGCGCGTTGTCCAGTAAATGTCATTCCGATTAAATCCAGCTCCAAAATATCTGGTCCCTGGCAGCGTCCAGACCCCGTCCCAGTCCAAAACTGCCTTGTTTTTCCAACTCTTGATGCTGCAACGATTCCCGTCGCCGTGCAATGGCAGCATTCCATGACTCGGGGGTAAAAAGCTGCTCACGAAGGTGTGAACGAACAGGGGAAGCGGGTGATTTTCAGTTTCGCCAGACTCCTTGACATTTCGGCGCATTCCGTCAGTTATCCGGCAATTCAACGGCACGGGCGGCAAATTGGATGCGCGACACACTCGACAAACGGATCATCCGGGAACTTCAGCGCAATGCGCGCGAATCTACTTCGAACATTGCGCAGGCGCTTGGTGTAGCTCGGTCTACCGTGCATGAACGCATTGCCCGGATGGAAAAGGACGGCACCATTGCGGGCTATTCGGTGGTGCTTAGCCGCAATCCCAGCGAGGAAACCGTTCAGATCCTGATGATGCTTGAGATCCGCCAGCAGGACACGCGAAAGGTTCTGCAGCGGCTGAATACATACCCCGAAATTCAAGTGGTTTTCTCCATCAACGGTGAGTTTGACCTCTTCCTCTCGGCAGAGGCCCCACGGGTCGAAGACCTCGATATCCTGATTGACGAGATCGGAGAGATTCCCGGCGTCGTTCGCACCACCACATCCGTGGTGTTCGGGCGTCGCATTGACCGCCGCTCAGATGAGACGGCAGAGCGCATTTTTCGCCAGATGCAGGCCATGTCGACAATCGAAGCAGACTAGCCCGGCATTTTGCCGGAAATTTCCAGAACCGCGAACAATCGGTAGAGGACGACAGGACGCATCCTGCCTCAGGCTTTGGGAAATGATCCCACAGATGAGGCAGGAAAATGCGCAACTGGACCGTTTGCATTGTAGGCGCAGGCAAGATCGGCACGATGATTGCCGAGCTATTGAAAGCATCACCCAACTATTCCGTCACCATTGTCGACAGCGAATTCGCGAACCTAGCGCCCTTCCAGCAGGCCGGGTTCAAAGTGGCGCAGGCGGACGCCAGCGATCAGGCCGCGTTGACCCGCGCCCTTGATGGGTTCGACGCGGTGATCAGCGCTGCGCCCTTCTTTCTGACACCCACCATTGCTGCCGCCGCCAAGGCCGCTGGCGCGCATTATTTTGACCTTACAGAAGACGTCGCCGCGACCGAAGCGGTTCGCAGGCTTGCTGAAGACAGCAAAACCGCCTTCATGCCGCAATGCGGATTGGCACCAGGATTCGTCGGCATTTCCGGGGCACATCTGGCTGCGCAGTTCGACAAGCTCGACACGCTGGCGCTCCGGGTGGGGGCGCTGCCGCTCTACCCGACCAATGCGCTGAAGTATAATCTGACATGGTCCACTGACGGGCTGATCAACGAATACTGCAACCCCTGCGACGTGATCGAGGGTGGGGAACGGATCAAGGCCGCGCCACTGGAATCGTTGGAGGAATTTGGCCTCGACGGGGTAGATTACGAATGCTTCAACACCTCGGGCGGGCTCGGCACCCTGACCGAAACGCTTCTGGGCAAGGCGCGCAAGGTCTCCTACCGGACGATCCGCTATCCCGGCCACCGCGCCATTATCAAGATGCTGCTGCAGGACCTGCAACTGGACACCCGCCGCGACCTGATGGGGCAGATCTTTGAGACCGCCCTGCCCCGCACGGATCAGGACGTTGTGCTGATCTTTTCAACTGCGACGGGCTGGATCGACGGCGAATACCGCGAACGCAGCTTCGTCAACAAATCGCTGGCCGGTCAGGTGAACGGCAAGACCTGGGGCGCGATCCAACTGACAACCGCTGCGGGCGTCACCGGTGTGATGGACCTGATGCGTCAAGGCAAGCTGCCCTCACAGGGTTTCGTCCGGCAAGAGGACGTCAGCCTGAACGATTTCATGCAAACCGAATTCGGCCGCTACTACGGCAAGGGTGAGCTTACCCGGCTGCACAGCGCCGCCTGAGACAAGGAAAGAACCATGACTGCAAAAGACACGCTGGCCGCGCTTGGCCTGACAGATGACATGCTGACCGGCGGCAGCCTGACCGTCACCTCGCCCATTGATGGGGCGGTGCTGGCCGATCTGGCCGAGACTGCGGCCAACGACATGCCCGCCATCATCGCAAAGTCCCAAGCCGCGTTCAAAGCCTGGCGCACCGTTCCCGCACCACGCCGGGGGGAACTGGTGCGGCTGTTGGGCGAGGAACTGCGCGCCGCCAAGGAGGATCTGGGCCGGCTGGTCAGCTATGAGGCCGGCAAGATCACTTCCGAAGGGCTTGGCGAAGTGCAGGAGATGATCGACATCTGCGACTTCGCAGTGGGCCTCAGCCGCCAGCTTTATGGCCTCACCATCGCCTCGGAACGGCCCGGCCACCGGATGATGGAAACCTGGCACCCGATGGGGCCCGTGGGCGTCATCACTGCCTTCAACTTCCCCGTCGCGGTCTGGTCATGGAACACCGCGCTGGCGCTGGTTTGCGGAAACCCGGTGATCTGGAAACCATCCGAGAAATCGCCTCTGACTGCGCTGGCCTGCGCCAATATCTTCGCCCGCGCCGTGGCCCGGTTCGGGGGCGATGCGCCCGACTCGCTGTTGCAAACCATCATTGGCCGCGCCGATCTGGGTGAAGCACTGGTCGACAGCCACGATGTACCGATCATCTCGGCCACCGGTTCGACCCGCATGGGCCGCGTCGTCGGCCCGCGCGTAGCCGCCCGCTTCGGGCGTTCGATCCTTGAACTTGGCGGCAACAACGCGATGATCGTCGCGCCCTCCGCAGATCTGGAAATGGCCGTGCGGGCAATTGTGTTTTCAGCCGTTGGAACCGCCGGTCAGCGCTGCACCTCTCTGCGCCGCCTGATTGTGCATCACTCAATCCGCGACGAACTGGTGGCGCGGCTGGTCAAGGCCTATGCGGGGCTGCCGATTGGCCATCCGCTTAAGGACGGGACGCTTGTCGGCCCGCTGGTCGATGAGGCGGCAGGTAAGGCGATGACCGCTGCGCTGGAAGCGGCCCGCGAATCGGGGGGCACGGTGCATGGCGGCAACCGCGTGACCGAGGGCGTGCCAGAAGGCGGCGTCTACATGCAACCCGCCATTGCGGTGATGCCGGCGCAAAGCGAGGTTGTGGAAACCGAGACCTTCGCCCCGATCCTCTACGTCATGTCCTATGACAGCTTCGACGAGGCGCTGGAGATGCAAAACGCCGTGCCACAGGGCCTGTCTTCCTGCGTCTTCACCATGAACATGCGCGAAGCGGAGCGGTTCATGTCCGATGACGGATCCGATTGCGGCATTGCCAACGTCAATATCGGTCCCTCGGGTGCAGAGATCGGCGGCGCATTTGGTGGTGAAAAGGAAACCGGCGGCGGGCGTGAAAGCGGCTCGGACGCGTGGAAAGCCTATATGCGCCGCCAGACCAACACGGTGAACTATTCCGCCGAGCTGCCGCTGGCGCAGGGCGTCACCTTCGATATCTGAACAATCGGGCCGGGGGGGGGGGTGGTACCGCCTCCCCGGCTTGAACGGGGGACCTCTGGATCCACAATCCAGCGCTCTAACCAACTGAGCTAAGGCGGCACTGGCGGGGTGGATAGCCCTCGTTGCGCCGGAATGCAAGCCTCTCTGTCACGTCAATTTCAGCTTCCATGTCTGTTCTTCCAGAGGCTGTCCAAACGATATGACGGGATGGCTGTCGATGCAGGCAAACCCCGCCTTTTCATAAAGCGCACAGGCGGCACGGTGGCTGGCATGGGTCCAAAGCACCATCTCCCGGTACTGTTTTTCCCGGGCATAGGTGATGCAACTATCAAGCAGGCGTTTTCCAAGCCCTTTGCCTCGCGCTGCAGGGGTCAGCATGAACAGCCTCAACTTGGCCTGACCCGGTTCCGGCCCTTTGACGCAGAAGATCGAGCCAAGCCGCTGATCTCCTTCCCATGCGATCCAGCCGCGTTCGCAGTTTGGGTCATGGGTTCGGATGAAGTCGGCCAGAATTTCGGCAACCAGGGGTTCGAAACTGGCGTCAAAGCCTTCTTCCCGTGCGTACAGCTCTGCATGCTGCTGGATCAACCAACCGGCATCGCCGATGGCCAGATCTCGCAATTCTATCCCGTTTGACATGCGATTTCCCATTTGTGGGCACCGTGAGCTTCCAGTATTTTATCTTGTATGATCGCGGGCAAGGGTCTAGGCCGCTCGCGAAACCCCTTTCGGGGAAACCAGGCTCTCGGAGGACATGAATGGGCATCGACAGCGAAAGCGAAATTGCAGCCAACCTGCAGATCGGCCCGACGACCCTGGGCATGGTACGCATCTATATCGAGGCCGATGGCATCGATCTCCCGCTGGATTTCGACCCTGAGGAAGCCTTGGAAATCGCCGAGGAACTGCGCGTCGCAGCCGAGACAATCCGCAAGGGCAGCAAAGGCTGAACCCACAGATACGAGGGGCGCTGCCCCTCGCGCTCCCCGGAGTATTTCGGCCAAGAAGAAGGGGGCGCGGAAAATTTTGGTTAAATGCTGCCCGGTTTGGGATCGCGGTATCCGTGCAGGCGTTGCGCAGCGGTTCGGGCGAACTTTTGGGTCAGCACCTTGCGCCGGGCGGGGGCCAGCTTGGTCTCTGGCCCGAAGCGCAGGATCTCCGCGTCGTAGGCATCGGCGATGATCAGCCCGGTTCCCTCGGGCAGAAGGTCTGTCGGGAACGCCTGATCCACCGCCCAGAAATAGCGATCACACCATTCCAAATAGCCGTCCCATTTCGAATCGGAGGTAAAGTCCACCCGGCTCGACTTGCACTCGATTACCCAGATCTCCCCCTTGGGGCCAAGCGCCATGACATCCACCCGTTTGCCCCGTTCCGGCACAAATTCCTCAAGGCTGGCGAAATCATGCTGACGCAAGTGGCGACAGACGCCCCTGGCCAGCAGCTGGCCGGGCATGAGGTCAGGAAGGGGGGTGTCACTGGGCATGGACTCATGCTGGAACAATTCAAGAACAAATGCAATCTTCCGTATTTGCCTTGCCGGACCCAAACAGAGCGCCTATTTGGGAGATTGACGGGTTCTGCCTTTCTCGTAACGGGCAAAATTCCGGTGGCCTTAAGCAATTCCGAGGGAGCTGGCTCTGTGCGGACCCTGGTTCGTTTACCTGGCGCCCACCTGTATAAACAGGTCCTCGGGAATTAAATTCCCAACGGCTGTGGTGGTCCCGTCACCTAGCAAAGACCAAGGCCCGGAGCGGATGCTTCGGGCCTTCTTTCTTGTCGGAACATGGCGCTCAGCGGCGGTCGACACGCACCGGGATCGCAACGGGATCAGCCACGGGCAACGCGTCACGCTTGCCGCCGCTGTGATCGTCCTCCTCTTCGCCCATGGACATGATCTTGTAGCCGATCTGCGCCGAGCCAAAAGTGATGGTGCCAAAGACAATCAGCATGGCGACCGCAACCGGACCTTCCGCCGTGTGGGTCACTAGGTGCCACAGGTTTCCGACATTGAAGGCGAGGATCATCACCGTGAAGGCCACGGAAATACCGAAGCCAACAAACGCATGGGCTAGGATCATCCTGATATGGTCTGGCATTGCACTCTCCTTGACTATGTCAATCAGGTTAGCACGATGGGCCCGGCCTGCAAGTCACCTGCCTGCGGCAGAGCCGCCCAGGGGGCGACTTCCGTCTACGGGTCAAAGCGCTTGCCTGCTTTGGGGCACCGGCCTAGCGTCGTGCTGAAAACGGAGGCAGGTCATGACGGCAGCGAAAGACACCGCGCGGGCAACGGTCAAGGAACGCATGGGCGAGCTATCCCGTTGGACGCGTAATATCTGGGACTACGGCGAAACTGCTTGGCGCGAATACAAATCCTGCGCCTATTACGTGGATCTCTTGCGGCGTGAGGGCTTCGAGGTCGAAGAGGCAACCGGCGGTATGCCCACGGCCTTCTGCGCCACCTGGGCGAACGGGGACGGGCCGACGATCGGCGGCTACGCCGAATACGACGGCATCCCCGGAAACTGTCAGGCGGCAGAGCCGCGAAAAGCCCCCCGCCCCGGCCTCTCCCCCCATGCGGGCGGCCACACCGACCCGCATTCGGCGCTTGGCATGGCCTCGCTCGGCGGCTTCCTGGCCGCCAAGGCCGCGATGAAGGCGCATAACATCCAGGGGCGCCTCAAGTTCTTTGGTGAACCAGCTGAAAAGCTGCGCGGCTCGAAACCTATTCATGCCGCGGCTGGATATTACGACGATCTGGATGCCGCGATCAGCTTCCACCCGTTCTACATGGCGACGCTGTGCAACACAGTGCGATGGGACACGCATTGCGGCGTGGGCTACGGGGTCATCTATGAATTCACCTGCGACGCGCCGGAAACCTGGATGGCCGGCGAAGACGCATCGCCCATTCCCGCCAGCCATGCCGCCGCGCGCGCGCCGGGGGCAACGGATGCAATGGTGCAGATGTATCAAACAGCGAAAGCCTTGCGCGAACATGTGATGGCACCGGGGCAAAGCTGGTCGATGAACGAAACGATCCTGTCCCACGGGCAGGCCACGGCCGACAACATCCCAGCACAGATCGCGCAGATCCAGTATTTCATCCGCATCAGTGAGGTCAGCGAGGCCGAACATATCATCCGTGGGCTTGATCATTTCGCCGAGGCTGCTGCGAAGCTCTGCCACTGTTCGTGGCGGCGGCACTGGGTGGCCAAGTCCCGCCCCGGCCTGCCCAACCACGCCATGGCCCGCGCCACCTATGCCAATCTGGAGTCGGTCGGCGCACCGGTCTGGGGTGAGGAGGCGGCAGAGTTTGCCCGCGCGATCCAAAGCGAGTTGGGGCTGGAGCCGATGGCCGACCCGTTCCTGCCGATGATCTCGGAGCTGACGCCACCGGAAGAGGCCGAACGGCAGCTGCGGAAGAACCTGCCGCCCTCACAGCGCCATTTCACCTCCGATGACTACACGGAGTATTGCTGGCACGCGCCGACAGTGCGGCTCTATATCGGGCGGCCAGCTCTGACCGCGCCCGAGGGTTTCGCTTACCCGGCCTGGGCAATGAATGCCCTTGGCGGGCATCCGGCGACAATTGATCCGATGACAGAAGTGGCCGCGCAAGTCGTGGCGATGACCGCGCTTGATTGCCTGACCGACCCGACGCTACTGAAAGAGGCGCAGGCGGAGTTTCGGGAGCGCATCGCCGCCGAACACATCCCGCCGCTCTGCGACTACGCCCCGCCGCTAAACTTCCGCTGGCCCGAATACGTGACCACGGCCCGGGGGGAGGATTGGGTGATCCCGACACCGCACTGAAGAGTTTCAAACCAAGAATCTTCGCTGGCGGAATGTTCTTCGGACAAGAAAATTGAGCATTCGCACAATCCTCCTGAACCAAGAGTTTTCCAGCTCAGAACGCCTTGGGCTTCGCTTCGCGCGCCATGTGGTCGAGCACGGCATTGACGAATTTCGGCTCGCGCCCTTCGGGGAAGAAGGCGCGGGCCACATCGACGAATTCGGTGATCACGACCTTCGGCGGTGTCGCGGATTCAAGCAACTCAGCGCCTGCTGCCCGGAACAGTGCGCGGATCGTCGGGTCGATGCGGGAAATCGGCCATTTCGCCACCAAGGCCCGGTCGGTCATCTGGTCGATCTTTGCCTGCCAGTTCACCGCGTCATCCAGCAGCTTGGTGAACAGATCCGGGTCGGCCTCGGCCAGCTCCTCGCCCGCCACTTCCTGGCCGAAACGAAAATCAAAGAACTCCCGCCGAACCTTGTCCACCGTTTGGCCCGCGGCCTCCATCTGGAACAGCGCCTGCACGGCATAAAGCCGAGCCGCCGATTTCATCTGGCGCTTTTCGTCCTTCGAGGGGCCCTTGGGGGTGGTCATGCGCGGTTTGATCCTTTTGCATCGCCAGCAATCAGCATCTCGCTGCCCGCCGGTTTAAATCCGATGCCGCCTTTAGGCGCTGCAAACTTCCGCGTCAACGCGATAAGGTGCAACGCCGCTGCCGCAGCACCCCCGCCCTTGTTCTGGTCGGCGGGATCGGCACGGACTTCGGCCTGTTTGCGGTTTTCTACCGTCAGAATGCCATTGCCGATGCACGCACCCTCCAGCCCCAGAAGCTGGATCGCGCGGCTGCTGTCGTTGCACACCGTGTCATAGTGGGTGGTCTCACCCCGGATCACGCAGCCAATGGCCACGAACCCGTCAAAATTTGCCTGCCGGTAAGCAATGCGGATCGCCGTGGGCACCTCCAGCGCGCCGGGAACTTCCACGATCTCATAGCTCGCGCCCGCCTCTTCCAACGTGGCAATCGCGCCCGCAATCATGTTGTCCGCGATATCCTTGTAATACGGGGCAACGACGATCAGCACCTTCACCGGCTTGTCAAAGGACGGCAGCGGCAGCGTGTAGTGGGTCTCAGAACCGGCCATAGCGTCAGCCCTTCATGATCGGGCGCGTGCCCACGATGGAAAGCCCGAAAGCATCCAGGCCCAGATAGCGAGTTGACGGAGAGTCGGTCAGCAGGATCAGCTCGTTCAGGCCCATCTTGGACAGGATCTGCGCCCCAAGCCCCGTGTGCTTGATGGTTCGCGGTCCCTGTTCTTCCTCTGGCGCAAAGGCCTCTTTCCGCGGTGCGCGGATCAGGCAGACCACGCCCCGGCCTTCCTCTGCGATGATCCGCATGGCGGTCGGCAATTCGGCGGTCGGTTTCGGGCCGAGCCCCAACAGATCCGCGCCAGCCTGCAGCGCATGTGTGCGGACAAGCACCGGATCGCCGGTGGTAATATCGCCCTTCACCAACACCACATGTTCAACGCCATGGGTTTGGTCGGTGAAAATCCGCATTTCCCATTCACCGCCGAATTCAGAGCTAACCGTGTCGCGGGTGGTTTCGACCACCAGGTTGTCACTCCGCGAGCGATAGGTGATGAGGTCAGAAATCGTACCGATCTTCAGGTTATGTTTCTTGGCATATTCCACCAGGTCGGGCAATCGGGCCATGGTGCCGTCTTCGTTCATGATCTCGCAGATCACAGAAGCCGGATAGTACCCGGCAAGACGCGCCACATCGCAGCCTGCTTCCGTATGACCTGCCCGTACCAGCACACCCCCGCGACGCGCGCGCACCGGAAAGACATGGCCGGGCGTTGCGATGTCGGCAGCTGTGCAGTTCGGGTCAATCGCGGTCTTGACGGTCAACGCCCGGTCAGCAGTGGAAATGCCCGTTTCCACACCTTCGCGCGCCTCGATCGACACCGTAAACGCCGTCTCATGGCGCGAGGAATTGTTGACCACCATCATCGGCAGGCCCAGTTCCTCAACCCGTTCCGCGGGCAATGTCAGACAGATCAGACCGCGCCCATGGGTGGCCATGAAATTGATCGCATCCGCAGTTGCGAAATTCGCCGGGATCACCAGATCGCCCTCATTTTCACGATCCTCATGATCGACGAGGATGAACATGCGGCCCTGGCGGGCTTCTTCGATGATCTCCTCTATCGGGGAAATCGCGCCTTTGAAGTCAGTCTCGACGGGCCCTGGGGTCTCGAATGTCATTGTGGTCCCTTTCGCCTTGGGTTGAGCAGCAGATAACGCAGCCTGCCCTTCGATACCAGTGAAGACACATCGAAACAGGTGCTGGACACGACGTCACGGCGCAGCCTAGCCTCCGCAAAATCGCACAGGAAAGGCCCGCCAATGCGAATATCCCGCATGATCACCGCCGTCGAAGCCCATGCCGAAGGCGAACCGGGTCGCGTCATCACCGGCGGGCTGCCACCGATTCCCGGAAACTCGGTGTTCGAAAAGATGCAGTGGATGCAGGCCCATGCCGATGACATCCGCCTCTTGATGCTACGCGAACCACGCGGCAACCCGGCGCTCTGTTGCAACGCCATCGTTGATCCCTGCGATCCGACGGCAGATGCCGGTTTCATCATCATGGAACAGACGGAATACCCGCCCATGTCAGGGTCGAACACGATCTGCACGGTCACCGTTCTGCTGGAAACCGGAATTCTGCCCATGGTCGAGCCGGTGACCGAGTTGACGCTAGAGGCTCCGGCGGGCCTGATCCGGGTTCGCGCCGACTGCAAGGACGGAAAGGTCACCCGCGTCACCTTCCGCAACGTGCCCTCCTTCGCCCTGCATCTGGATGCGGACATCGAAGTCGCGGGCCTCGGGACTGTCCGGGTTGATGTGGCCTGGGGCGGGATGTTCTACGTGATCGCCGATTCCGCCCAGTTCGGGCTGGACCTCACCCCGGAAAACGGGGCCGAGATGGTGCGCCTGTGTGAGGCCTTGCGCCGCGCGGCTCGGGATCAGCTGCCCGTCGCCCACCCCGACAACCCTGCCATCACCGGCCCCACAATTTCACAGCTGACCGGCCCGGCGCAGCAACCGGGCAATCACGGGCGCAGTGCCGTCACTGTCTCGAACAGCGTCACCGCGCCGCCAAGCGCCATGTCGTTGCCCGGCGCGCTTGACCGTTCCCCCTGCGGCACGGGCACCAGCGCAAAACTGGCCTGTCTTCATGCGCGCGGGTTGTTGGCCCAGGGTCAGGATTACATCAACGAAGGCCCCATCGGCACCACCTTCACCGCCCGGATCGAGGGGCTCACCCATGTCGGCACATATCCCGCAATCATCCCAAGCATTGCCGGTCAGGCATGGATCTACGGTGCTAGCCAATACATGCTCGACCCCACGGATCCGTTCCAGCGGGGCTTCCGCGTTGGTGACATTTGGGGCTGATGCACAGCCCCTCTGCGCAAAGCAACCATTGGCTTTGGCGTCAACTGGGCTACCATAGACCCAGAAAATGGGAGAATTCAGCATGCGCAAGCTTCAGGTTCAGGGCGTTCATCACATCACGCTGACCGGCGCCGACCGGCAGACATCCATTGATTTCTGGGAAGGCGTGCTTGGCATGCCCTTCATCTTCGACCAGCCCAATCTGGACAACCCACGCGAAGGGCACCTTTATTTCGATCCCGGCGACGGGCGGCTCATTACCGTTTTCACAAATGAAGACCGCAAACCCGACCCGCGCCGCACACCGACCGAGCCCGGTTGCGTTCATCACCTCGCCTTCAATGTCAGCAAAGCCACCTTCAGCCAATGCGTCACCCGGCTCGACGAACGTGGCATATCACATTCCGGCCCCAAGGACCGGGGCTTCATGGACTCGATCTATTTCACCGATCCAATGGGCTTGCTGATCGAGCTGGCATCGTATCGGTTCGAACCGCCCACGGGCTGCACCCATGCCGATGTGATGATCGAGGCGCACAGGATGCGCGTTGCGGCGGGCGACTACAATATCCAGGAAAAGCACCTGGCCGATGCCATCGAACTGCTTGTTGAACGACGCCAGCAGACGCTTTCCTCGGATCGCTCCCCGAAAAACCCCTACTGACCTTCTTCTTGGCTCAAATACTCCTGCCAGAGGCTCCCGACACCACAAAGGGCACAGCATCATAACGATGCTATGCCCGTACCACGTGTCCATGGCAATGCGGCCCGAGGAGGGCTCCAAAGGAGCCTGACGAGGGCCGCCCCCGGATCGACGCCGGAGGCGGCGAAACCGTTCAGTCGTCCGCAACGCCTTCTGCGCGCAAACGTGCCCGCCGGGCCCGGTAGCTCGGCACCACCACCAGAAGCAGAGCCAGCACCAGCAGACCAAGCGTCATCGGCCTTTCAAGGATGAATCCCAGCCCGTCATAGAGCTGCATCGCCCGGCTGAAATTATCCTCCAGCATCGACCCAAGGATGAAGCCGATCAACAGCGGCGCCAACGGATAGTCGGCAAAGCGCAGGATGGTGGCAACAAAGCCAAATCCCACGAGGATCAGCAACTCGGTCGCGTTGTTCTGCCCGATATAGGCCCCCATCAGCGTGAAGAAGAGGATGAAGGGGATCAGGTAGTTGCGCGGCACCGCCAGGATCTTGGCGATATAGGGGATCAGCGGCAGGTTCAGGATCAGCAGAACCAGGTTGCCGATATACATCGAGATGATGACCGCCCAGAAGATCTGCGGCTCATCCACCATCAGCCGCGGCCCCGGCGTCACGTTCAGGGCGATCAGCGCCCCAAGCAGGATCGCCGTGGTCCCGGACCCCGGAATGCCAAGTGTCAGCAGCGGCACGAACGACCCGGTGCAGGCGGCGTTGTTGGCCGTCTCGGGCGCGGCTAGCCCCTTGATAGAGCCCTTGCCAAACTCCTCCTGCTCTTCTCGTGGTGCGATATTGCGTTCCACAGCATAGCCCAGGAAAGACGCGATGGTCGCCCCTGCGCCCGGCAACACCCCGATGAAAAAGCCCTGAATCGACTGGCGGCCGATGACCGGCGCAATCTTCCTTGCTTCCTCTCGGGTGATCCGCAGATCCTTGATCTCGCCGCTGCTACTTCCATCTGCACTCTTGGACCTGGCAGGATTCAGCACCAGGTACATCGCTTCGGGAAGGGCGAACATCGCCATGGCCAAGGTGATGAAACCGAAGCCCGATTGCAGGTCCATCAGCCCCATGGTGAAACGCGGCATGTTATAAAGCGCGCCTTCGCCTACTGTCGCCATGATCAGCCCAAGCAGGGTCATCAAAAGCGCCTTGGCCACATTGCCGGTGCCGGCAAAGGCGGCAATGGCCGACAGCCCGACCACCATCAGCGCGAAATACTCGGCCGAGTGGAAGAGAAGGGCAACGGTGGACAGTGCCGGCGCAAAGATCATCAGCAAAAGCGCCCCGATGGATCCGCCAGCAAAACTGGCAATCGCGGCGATGGTCAGCGCCTTGCCCGCCTGACCCTTTCGCGCCATCGGGTAGCCGTCGAAACTGGTGGCCACGGTCCCGGCCACGCCCGGCGCGTTGATCAGGATCGAGGAGGTCGAGCCGCCAAAGATCGCACCGTAATAGACCCCTGCCAGCAGGATCAGCGCTGCCGACGGATCGCCGATGGTGATTGCGACCGGGATCATGATCGCAATGATGGACATCGGGCCAAGCCCCGGCAGCATCCCGATGAATGTGCCGATCAGGCAGCCGCCGATGACCATCAGGAGATTGGTAACGGAAAAGGCCGTGGAGAGGCCGATCATCAAACCTTCAAGCATGTTCTTACACCCCCATGAAGAACGGCCAGGGACGCAGGAAGATGCCAAGCACCTCCTGCACCAGATACCAGATGAACCCTGCCGCAATCAGCGACACGGGGATCATGATGTGAAACTTGCGCTCGCCCAGGATCATCGAGCCGCCGATCAGAAAACCGGTGGTCGAGATCAGGAACCCGGCAGGGCGCAGAAGCAGCGCATAAGCCACCATGAGCGCCAGCAGAGCCAATGCCTGCCCGACCTTGTAGTCGCCAAGACGACGGTAGTTGATATCCATCGGCTTTGGATCAGCGGCGGGTTTTTCCAGCCCCAGCACAATGATCAGCGCGGTGGCAGAGCCAAGGACGGCCAACACCTTGGGGAAGGTCGAGGGCCAGACCGGGTTGCGCTGCATAAAGGGCGGCAGGCTCGCATCCATTGTGAAAAAGGCCCCGTATCCGTAAGCGAGGCATATCATTAGGATCACCAATGCGATCCATCGGTCCAGTGCCATCTGTCCCTCTCCAATTCTGTAAGATCCCTGCGGGCGGTATTGGCCCGGCGCTAAGCCGCTTCGAAGCGGCTTGTCCCACGCGGTTTCGAAACCGCGCCTCACGGGCTTTCCAAAGCCCGTCCTTTAAGGCGCTTCGAAGCGCCTTGTTGGCCCCGCGCCCGAAAGCGCGGGGCCGGACAGGCCTCAGAGGAAGCCCAGGGTCCGCATCAGGTCACCAATTGCAGTTTCCTGTGCTTCAAGGAAGGCACGGAAATCGTCACCCGAATTGTGGATGTTCACCCAACCGTTGCGGGCGCGCACGGCTTCCCACTCTTCGGTGTCGTACATCGCCGCCAGAGTATCGCGATAGGCTTGCGCTTCCTCTTCCGACAGGGTCGGT
The DNA here is from genome assembly GCF_050896395.1 of Nioella aestuarii. NCBI lineage: Bacteria > Pseudomonadati > Pseudomonadota > Alphaproteobacteria > Rhodobacterales > Paracoccaceae > Nioella > Nioella aestuarii. Next base: position 83,591 of record NZ_JBPBBA010000001.1, read on the forward strand.
GCGCCGAAGAAGCCACGCCAGTTGACGAATTCGACGTCGATGCCCTGCTCCATCATGGTCGGTGCATCTTCGTAGGCGCCAACACGGTCGGGCGAGGTCACGCCGAGAATGCGCACTTCGCCTGCATTCGCCAGGTCAACCGCTTCCGAGAAGCCGGTGGACAGCGCCTGGATCTCACCAGACAGAAGGCCCGCCATGGCCGCGCCACCCGCGTCATAGGGAATATAGCGCACGTCAAGCGGATCTTCGCCCGCTGCCTGCATCACCATCGCGGCAACGAGGTGATCCATACCGCCGGGAACAGAACCGCCACCGATGGCGACCGAGCTGTTGTCGGCGCGATAGGCGGCCAGCAGATCGTCCATCGACTGGATCGAGCTGTCGGTGTTCACGACGAGCGCGGCATAGTCACCGATGGTGCCCGCGATCAGCGTCAGGTCACGGAAGCTCTGCGGGAAAACGCCCGTCAGTGAGCGGATCACGATGGGGGTGGAGTTCACCATCAGCGTGCCGTGCTGGCTTTCCGAGTTTTCAATCATGTACGCGATGGCAACACCGCCGCCGCCGCCAGACATGTTCTCATAGCTGGCGCTGCCCACCAGACCGGACTCGGTCAGGGCTTCGCCGGTGCCACGCGCGGTGCCGTCCCAGCCTCCGCCGGCGCCGCCGGGGATCAGGAAGTGGATGCTATCCATCTGCTGGTGGCCGTCGGCCAGGGCAGGTGTGCCGAGGCTCATCGCGGCGACCGCCGCAGCCGCAAAGGCCCGACGGGTCAGGTTCGTTTTCATCATTGTCTCCTCCCAATTTGACAAAGCGGGGCATGTGCCCATGACTGAAAGGAAACACCCCAACCTGACATTCACCTGTCACGATGAAAGAAAGGTCTACCACGCCGATGAGGTTCCTTCTTGTGGAAGATAACCAGCAGCTCGCCGCCGCCGTGCTGGACAGACTGTCTCTGGATGGGCATGTGGTGGATCACGCAGGTGATCTGGGAATGGCCGAGGATTTTATCTCAACCACTGATTACGACTTGATTTTGTTGGATATTATGCTGCCAGATGGTGATGGCCGCGATTTTCTGAACGCGCAAAGGGCGCGCGGCAAAGACACGCCCGTAATCGTTCTGACGGCCCGATCCGAGGTCTCTGACCGGGTTGGCGCGCTTGATATGGGGGCCGATGATTACATCCCCAAACCTTTCGATTTCGCCGAGCTCGAGGCCCGCTGTCGCGCCGTTCTGCGCCGCCGGACCGGCACCGCGACCAACGTCAAACGATTCGGCACCGTCGCCTTTAACCCGCTGGAAGGCACGCTCAAGAATGGCGACAAGGTCATCGGGCTGCGCAATCGCGAGCTGCGGCTGCTGGAGGTCTTCTTCGCAGCGCCCGGCCAGATCATCCCCAAACCCAAGCTCGTGGACCGGCTGTTTTCCTATGATGAGGATGTCTCGGAGAACGCCATAGAGGTCTATGTGGGCCGCCTGCGAAAGAAGCTGGAGGGTAGCGACGTATCCATCGTTACCGTGCGCGGTCTTGGCTATCGGCTAGAGGTTCCGTGATGTGGCCCTTTCGCACGCCCCCGTCCATCCGCCGCAGGCTGACGCTGCAACTGCTGACCGGTGCGGCGGTCATGGCACTGGTGCTGTTCTTCATCGTTTTCAGCTTCGCCCGCCAGATCGGTGCGGAATCGCAGGACCGTATCCTTGCCGCCTCGGCCACGTCGATCCTTGATGCCACGACCGTTCAATCGGGCAATGTCAGCGTCGACATCCCGTATTCCGCCTTCACCATGCTGGACAATGCCGTCGACGACCGGGTGTTTTATCGGATTACCCAGGATGGCGAGGGTCTGACCGGCTATGACGACCTGCCAAGCGCCCGACAGGATCAGGGCACGCGCCCTGCCTTTGATACTGTTACGTATCGCGGCGAAGAGCTTCGGATCGCAACGCTGACCCGCCGCGTTTCGGTTGGTGGCACGCCGACCCAGATCGACGTAACCGTAGGGCAGACCCGCGATGCGCAGGCCGATGTGTTGACTCGTATCCTGCGCATGACGGTGCTGCTCGGGCTGGGGTTCTTTGCGGCTTCTGCACTACTGGCGGTCCTGGCCGCGCGCAGCACCGCCGCCTCGCTCTCGCGCCTGGCAGGGTCCGTATCCCGCCGGGGTCCGCAGGACCTGCGCCCGGTGGTGGCAGAGGTGCCTAGCGAAATGCGGCCTTTGGTGACCTCTCTCAACAGCCTCATCGCCCGGCTGTCCGCCGCCCTCACCAGAACCGAGGATTTCATTGCCGAGGCCGCGCATAGGGTGCGCACGCCGTTGGCGACCGTGCGGGCCCATGGCGAAAACACACTGCGCCGGGTCAGCAAGGAAGAAAACCGTGCCTCCTTGCGAGAAATGATCCGCGCCATTGACGAAAGCAGCCGCGCCGCGGGGCAGCTTCTGGACCATGCCATGGTGTCGCTGCGCGCCGATCAGCTGGAACTGTCACCCGTTGCCTTGCGCCCGCTGGTCGAAGATCTGGTTGACCGTCTGAGCCCTGTGGCAGAGCTGAAGGATATGGACCTACGCCTTGATGCAGAAGAGGCATCGGAAGTGATGGGCGACGCCATCCTCATCCAGAATGCCGTTCGCAACCTTATGGACAATGCGATCAAATATGCCCCGTCCGAGACCGCCATCGACGTGACCCTGACCCGCGAGGGGTCAAATGTCGTGCTGACCATTCGCGACCGGGGCATCGGCTTTCCCGAAACCGGCGCAGATGCTCTGACAGGCCGTTTCGCACGGGGCGACAACGCCACCGGCGTCATCGGCTCGGGCCTTGGTCTGACCATCGCCGATGAGGTTGCCCGCGCTCATGACGGCACCCTGACCATCGCCAACACCGAAGGAGGCCCCGGCGCATGCGTGCGATTGTCCTTTCCCTTGCGTTGATCTTCGCAACTTTGCCTGTCCTCGCCTTCGAAATCGAGGAATTCGTGCATTTCCCGGCCACGAACCAGACCGCCGAACTGCGCGTGATTTCCACCGCAGATGCGGACCTGTTCGCACCCTTCATCACGGCCTTCCAGGCGCTGAACCCCGGCGTTGCGGTGGACTATTATGTTGTCAGCTCGTCCGAGATCATGGTCGCCCTGCAAGACGAGGGCGAACGCTTTGACCTCGCTATTTCCTCGGCAATGGACCTTCAGATCAAGCTTGCCAATGACGGCTTAGCCCTGCCCTACCGATCCAGTGCAACCGGCAGCCTGCCCGAGTGGGCGCGCTGGAGGGACCGGGTCTTTGCCTTCACGCAGGAACCCGCGACCATGGTGCTCTCACGCGCCGATTTCGCCGATATGGACCTGCCCCGCACGCGGCAGGAACTGATCACCGCGCTGCGCGATTACCCCGACCGGTTCCGCGAACGGATCGGCACCTATGACGTGCGCGAAAGCGGGCTTGGTTATCTGTTTGCCACGCAGGACGGACGCACGTCGGAAACCTTCTGGCGTCTGGCGCAGGTCATGGGGGGCTTGCAAACGCAGCTCTATCGCGGCTCGTCCGACATGATCGAAGATGTCGCTTCGGGCCGGATCGCGGTGGCCTATAACGTCCTTGGCAGCTACGCGCAGGTGCGCGAGGACCTGCACGACCGTATCCACATCATTGCACCCGAAGACTTCACCACCGTGATGATGCGCACGGTTCTGATCCCCGCCAATGCCGAAGCGCCAGAGGAGGCCGGGCGCTTCATCGACCACCTGATCGAGACCGCCTGGACTGAAGGCGGCGGCCGCTTCGCCTTCCCCGGCATCACGCCCGCGCGCCTGTCGGAAAACGCCAGCCTGCGCCCCATCCAGCTTGGCCCCGGCCTCTTGGTCTATCTCGACCGGCTGAAGCGGCGGCAGTTCATCGAGGAATGGGAAGCGGCGATGGTGCAGCCCGGCTAAGCCAGAGGGTAGACCGCCAGCGCCTCATACCGCGCGCCCTGATCGGTGAGGGTAGAGCCTTGTAGCGAAAAGCTGGTTGCGCGTGCTGTCGGCACCTCCACCACCGGCGGCGCGGCGAGGAAGCCCTGCAACGCCGCCGCCTCGCCCTCTGACATGTGCCGCCCGAAGCGCGCCAGCGTAACATGCGGTCTGAACGCGCGCCGCTCGGGCTGCATCCCCACCCGGCGGGCCTGTCGTTCGACCTCTGCCTGTAGCGCCACCAGCTCCGGCACCGGTTCCAGCAACGCCGCCAGCATCCGCGCCTTGCCCGGCCCGAACCAATCGATCCCCGCAAAGCGCAGCTCCGGCGCGGGTAGCCGCAAGGGCTCCAGCGCCATATGCAGTTCCTCCAACCGCTCCTCGGGCTGGTCATCCAGAAACGAGAGCGTCACATGCAGGTTCTCCCACGGCACCATCCGCCCAGCGCGGAGCCCCCCCACCATCCGCAACAGCGGATCGTGGCAGGTTTCGGGCAGGTCAAGACTGAGGAAGCTGCGCATGGGGTCGGGTGTGTTGGGACATTGTTTCGGGCACTCTCCCTCCGACAAGGGGGGAGAGGCAAGGCCCAAGAGGCGTTATGCTCTTGAACTTTTCAAATCATGCATCTACGGAAATGCCAATCAACCTCAAAGCATCCAGGACTTCCTTTCTATATTTTTCCCTACCGATGAAATCCGAGTAATGTCGAATTTGAATTACTTTCGCATCTCTCGGAAGCGCCTGTCGCAATAAACGTGTTGCAAGTCCACCCATGCCAAGGAAAAGAGAGTTTTCCGCGCCCAAGAGTCGAACCTCTTCTTTGAAATGGTCGAAGTGCGGCTGAAGTTTATTTGGATGTTCTTTTATGTATTTTTTTACTTTTGCACTACTAGGCTCTTGAAAATCCTTTAGAATATCTGTCAGATAACAGCCCCAAATAGGTGTTCCTTGAAAAGCGTATCTGAGTTTGTAATCTTGCGCACTGGGGCTCGACGAATGGAAGTTTCCAAACTTTGAAGATTCAGAGTCGCTCGAGATATTAAGGCCAACCGCGATATAATCAGCGTGAAGGAGTTTTCGAATCTCAGGATACTTCTTGAAATCAAAAATCGACAGGTCGCCTATGTTTGACTTAGGCTTTTCCCCCTCCTCCATCCAGACAGCCCAACTGCTGCACCAAGCATAATCATCAATAATAGCCTGCATAGTGTTGTCGTCTATGCTAGTAAAATGTCCGTTCGAATCCGCTCCACGCATATCAATCTCCCTCATATGCTATCAAAAGGCTTGTTTGCGGAATGGGAACTTAATCCGGTTTGGTTGCACGCTACACTAGCGTACGCTTTCGGCAAACGCCCAAACTTTAAGAAGCGCGGACTCTGCTCTCAGCCGACCTCCTCACAACCGCCCGAGCCACCCTTTCAGACCGGGAAGCCACCGTCACACAGCAAGCCGCCCAGCTTCGCATGTGCCATTCCGTCTGTACGGGGGGGTGTACAGGGGGTGTACGCCCGGTGTACGGGTGGCACCCCCCTTTTTTCAGCCCACGATGTTGAAGCCGGGACCGTAGGGGTAGCCGGTGATGTTCTCGGCCCCGTCCTCGGTGATGATCAGGATATCATGTTCCCGATAGCCGCCCGCACCGGGTTGGCCCTCAGGGATCGTGATCATCGGTTCCATGGAAATCACCATGCCCGGTTCCAGCACGGTGTCGATATCCTCGCGCAGCTCCAACCCCGCCTCGCGGCCATAGTAGTGGGACAGCACGCCGAAGCTGTGACCGTAGCCGAAGCTGCGGTATTGCAGCAGGTTCCGTTCGGCGAAGAAGTCGTTGATTTTATGGGTAACTTCCGAGCATGAGGCGCCCGGCTTCAGCAGGCTCATCCCGTATTCATGGGCGCCCACATTGGCCTCCCAATAGCCCAGCGAGGCGTCGTCGACCTCCTCGACAAACATCGTCCGTTCCAGCGCGGTGTAGTAGCCCGAGATCATCGGGAAGGTGTTGAGGCTCAGGATATCGCCCCGCTGCAGCACCCGACCCGTCACCGGGTTATGCGCGCCGTCGGTGTTGATGCCCGACTGGAACCAGACCCAGGTGTCGCGGTATTCGGCATCGGGGTAGCGGCGGGCGATTTCCAGCTCCATCGCGTCGCGGCCCGCCATGGCCACGTCGATCTCTCTAACGCCTTGTTTTACCGCGTCTTTGATGGCGTATCCGCCCACGTCCGCCACGGCGGCCCCGGCCCGGATCAACTCGATCTCGGCGGGCGATTTGCGCATCCGTTGCTGCATGGTGTGGCCCGCAAGATCGACCTCGGAGGACGGGCTCAGGAAGGAGCGCATCTTGCCCTGTTGCAAGAGCGTCAGGTGGTCGGCCTCAAAGCCGATAACCTTTCCTTCACCTGTCACATGTAGGATCGCCCGCCAGAAGTTGTCGCGCTTCCAGTCGGTATAGGTGATGTTGTCGGTCGCGCCGCGCCGCCAGGGCTGGCCCGCATCGATCCCGGCGCTGATGGTCACGGCCTCGGACGCGGTTACGACAAGCGCATAGGGCCGCCCAAAGGCGCAGTACAGAAAGCCCGAGTAATAGGCGATATTGTGCATCGAGGTCATGACGGCGGCATCGACGCCATTTGCGTCCATGATCGCGCGCAGGCCCATCAGGCGGGCGTCATATTCGGCCTGGGTGAATTGCAAGGCGGGTTTGTCGCCATTGTGCAGGCGGTAGAATTCGGGACGGTCCATGGGAAGTTCCTTCATATGACCAGGGCCCCGGCGTACAGGGCGGTCGCGGGGAGGGCCCGCAGGCAAGCAGCCGGTGCTGCCGGGACGACGCCATCGCCCCTGCCTGAGCTGCGGTATAACGTGATCCAGCCGCCTCCCGCTAGCCTTTTTGCGACACGATCAGGTCGCGTGCTTTCGGGCCGCTGGCCCATCCAAGCAGCAGATCCTGCACCACTGCCACGGCTCGTTTCGGACGCCCATCCGCGCGGCCGACCAAAAGGGTGATCGGCGGCAGCTCACCTGATAGAGGAACCGAGGCCAGACCCTCGCCGCCATAGCTGCGATCGGTGCGCGGGCGCATGTTCAGCACCGCCAGCCCCGCCCCCGCGCCGACCAGGCTGCGCACCATTTCCGTGGTGTTGGCCCGTGCCACAATGCGCGGCGCAAGCCCCCGGTCCCGAAAGAGCGCAGAGACATAGGGTTCTGCCACTGGCCGATCGAGAAGGATAACGGGATGGGCCGCCACATCTTCCAACGTCGCGCCATCGCGTGTTATCGGGTGGCCGAGCGGGGCCAGCACATAGGGCGGAAGGTCGAGCATTTTTCGGGCGACGATCCCGGCCCGCACCGGGGCCGCAGCGAAGAGGATCAGGTCAAGCCGTCCTGCCAGAAGCGCCTCTTGCGCCTCGTCTGCGGAACAGTCGACCAAGGTAATCTCCAACCCCGGGTTCGCCTGCTGTAGCGGGATCAGCAGCGCTGGTAGGAAGGCCGGCGCGACGGGGGCATAGTAGCCAATCCGCAGATGACCCGAAAGTGTCGCCGCGCCGGCCCGCGCATCCTCCAGCACGTTGTCACAATCCTCCAACAGCGTCCGAAACCGAGCCGCCAGAACCCGCCCCTCGCCCGTCGGCGCAATTCCCTTGGCCCGCGTCCGCACCAGCAAAGACGCACCCACCTCGGCCTCGACTTGATCCACCGCCGCCGCGACGGCGGAGGCCGCGATGTTGAGCCGACGCGCCGCCGCCGCGATCGATCCGTCTTCGACCGTTGCAGCGAAGGCCGCCATTGCGCGTAGGGACACACGGGGGGACATGACCACAACCTCATCGAATCAGACTTTGTTAACCTGATAATACTGATTTTCCGATGTTTGGCCTCATGGCATGATCCCCCCGCAAACAGGGAGACCAAAGATGCAGGAAAGACCCGAACAGATCCCCGGCTGGAACCACGTGCCGGACGTGCCAATTCAGGTCTCGCCCTTCTTCAGCTGGCCACCCGATCCGATGCGCATGATCCGGTGGATCGCCGCGCGCTGGTTTGGCATAGCGGAAAATCTGTTGGTGCTGGCGCTGGCAACAATCAGCTGGCTCTGGTTTCAACCACCACTAGAAGTGACGGCGACACTTGCACCGGGCTGGGTCTTTGGGCTTTGGCTTCGCAATCTAGTCCTGATTTCCTTGGTTGCGGGGGTGCTTCACTGGATATTTTACATGCGCAAGGCGCAGGGGGCGCGGTTGAAATTCGACCCGCGCGATCTGATGCACAAGGGTCGTCAGTTCACCTTTGGCGGGCAGGTGCGCGACAACATGTTCTGGACCCTTGGCAGCGGTGTCGGCTTCTGGACCGCCTACGAGGTGCTGATGTTCTGGGCCATGGGCAATGGTTATGCGCCGCTGCTGTCGCCTGCAGATCACCCGGTTATTTTCGTGCTGTGGTTCCTGCTGACGCCGGTCTGGATTTCCTTCCATTTCTACTGGGTCCACCGGGCGCTCCATTGGGGGCCGCTGTATAAAATTGCCCATGCGCTGCATCACCGCAATGTCAATGTCGGCCCATGGTCGGGGTTGTCGATGCACCCGGTGGAGCACCTGATTTTCTTCAGTTCGATCCTCATTCACCTGATAGTGCCCGCGCATCCGCTGCACATCCTTTTCCATATGCAGCACCAATCGCTGACGGCGGCGACGTCGCATACCGGGTTTGAAAACCTGTTGGTTCACGACCGAAAGCGCCTTGCGCTTGGAACCTTTCACCACCAGATGCACCACCGCTATTTCGAAGTGAACTACGGCAATCTTGAAATGCCGTGGGACAAATGGTTTGGCTCGTTCCACGATGGCACGCCCGAGGCGCATGAGCGGTTGAAGTCCCGGCGTGGGCGACGCGGATAACCCCTTTCCAACCGCTGCCGTTTCTCTAAGGTGGCGGCCATGCTGCGCTATATCCTTGGCCGCCTTATCTCGCTGACTCTCAGCCTGATCGTCGCGAGCCTCGTCATCTTCACGGTGATCGAGGTCATTCCCGGCGACCCGGCAGCGTTCATGCTTGGTCTCAACGCAGACGAGGCGACGGTTCAGGCTCTGCGCGCTGATCTGGGATTGGATGGGTCCAAGGCGGAACGCTATCTGTCATGGATCGCGGGGATGGTGCAGGGCGATTTCGGAACCTCCTACACCTATCGCGTCCCGGTGGCGCAACTGGTGGCCGATCGGCTCTGGGTATCGCTGCCGCTGGCTGTTCTGTCCCTGATTTTGTCTACGCTTATCGCCTTCCCCGTCGGGTTGATGGCCGCCGCAAACCGGGGGCGGACGGCGGATTACGGCATCATGGGTGGCACGCAGCTTGGAATCGCGATTCCGAATTTCTGGTTCGGGATGCTGCTGGTGCTTGTCTTTGCGGTGAACCTGCGCTGGTTCAGCGCGGGTGGGTTTCCGGGGTGGGAGACGCCGCTTCTGGCGCTGAAATCGTTGCTGTTGCCCTCGGTCGCGCTGGCCCTGCCGCAAGCGGCAATTCTGGCACGGGTGATGCGATCGGCCCTGATCGAGACACTTGCGCAGGACTACATGCGCACAGCTCGCGCCAAGGGGCTGAGCCGCCGTCAGGCGCTGCTGCGCCATGCGTTGCGCAACGCCCTGATCCCGGTTCTGACCATTATCGGGCTGCAGTTTTCCTTCCTGCTGGCAGGCGCGATCATCATTGAAAACGTCTTCTTCCTGCCCGGCCTCGGGCGGCTGATCTTCCAGGGCATCACGCAGCGCGATCTGGTGGTGGTGGAATCCGTGACCATGCTGCTGGTCTTCGCGGTCATCGTCGTGACCTTCATTGTCGACATCGCTTATGCAGTGGCAGACCCAAGACTGAGGCGCCGCGCATGAGACGCCTGCCTGTCCCCTTAATCTTCGGCGCGGTTCTGTCGTCGGTCTTCCTTGCCATGGCGCTGCTGTCTTTCGTCTGGACGCCCCATGACGTCGAACAACTGATCATCGCCAGCCGCCTGCAACCTTCGTCGGCGGAGTTCTGGCTGGGAACCGATCAATTCGGGCGCGACTTGCTCTCAATGCTCATGGTCGGCGCGCGGGTATCGCTGGCGGTGGCATTGGTCGCCGTCGGGATCGGCGTTGCAATCGGCGTGCCGCTCGGCCTTGCGGCCGCTGCCACGCGCGGCAGCCTGCTGGATGAGTTGATCATGCGGGGCAATGACCTGATCTTCGCCTTCCCCAGCCTTGTCATTGCCATCCTGATCACTGCGGTTTTCGGCCCCTCGGCCTTCAACGCGATCCTTGCCATCGGCATCTTCAACATCCCCGTCTTCGCCCGCGTGGCGCGCGGCGGTGCGCTGAGCCTTTGGACGCTGGATTACATCCTTGCCGCCCGTGTGGCGGGTAAAGGCAAGGCGCGGATCAGCGCCGAGCATATCCTGCCCAATATCGCCAACCTCCTGATCGTGCAGGCCACGATCCAGTTTTCGCTTGGCATTCTGGCCGAGGCCGCGCTGTCCTATGTGGGCCTCTCCGTTCAGCCGCCCACCCCAAGCTGGGGCCGGATGCTGGCGGATGCGCAGACGATGATCTACACCCACCCGATGCTGGCGGTGCTGCCGGGACTGGCTATTGTGCTGATGGTTCTTGGGCTGAACCTGATGGGCGACGGGCTGCGCGACATGCTGGACCCAAGGCTTCGGAGGGTGCGGCAATGATCGAGGTCGACCGCCTGTCTCTCGATATCCACGGCACGCCCATTCTGCGGGATGTGTCCTTTGCCATGCAACCGGGCAAGACCTTCGGGTTGGTGGGCGAAAGCGGATCAGGCAAGTCCATGACGGCGCTCGCCTTGATGCAGCTATTACCAGAGGGCGCGCGTACCAGCGGCATGGCCAGCCTGGACGGGATTGACCTGCTCGGTCGGCCCGAGCCCGAGATGTGCGCGCTGCGTGGCAACGAGCTGGGTATGATCTTTCAGGAACCGATGACCGCGCTCAACCCCGTGCGCACCATCGGCGACCAGGTTGCCGAGACCCTGCGCATCCACGGGGCGGCCAGCCGCGCCGATGCCCTTGATGTCGCCCGTCAAAAACTGGACCGTGTGGGCCTGCCGCGGATCGCGCTGGACCGTTACCCCCACGAACTGTCGGGGGGCCAACGTCAGCGGGTCTGCATCGCCACCGCCATCGCGCTCCGCCCCCGGCTCCTGATCGCAGATGAGCCCACGACAGCACTCGACGTGACCACGCAGGCGCAAATCCTCGACCTTTTGCGTGGGCTGGTCGAAGAAGAGGACATGGCGCTTCTGCTCATCACCCATGATCTCGCCGTTGTGGCCGATATGGCCGACCACGTGGCGGTGATGAAGACGGGCGAAATCGTGGAACAGGGTGCCACCCGCAATGTGCTGAGCCAGCAAAATCACGCCTATACAAGGGCGCTATTCGAGGCATCCGGCCACCGGCCCACGAGGGGATCGCGCCCCGTCGGGGCGCCCCTTCTGACCGGCACCGACATAGACCGCCACTACCCCGGCCCGCGTATTGGGCTGTTTCGCCGGGGTGCGCCGGTTCGCGCAGTGAACGATGTTTGCTTGACGTTGAACGAAGGCGAAAGCCTTGGATTGGTGGGGGAATCCGGTTGCGGAAAATCCACCCTGACCCGCGCCATTCTGGGCCTCGACCCGATTCAGGGCGGCGATATCCGCGCCCTTGGGAACCCCATCTCGCCCACAATGCCACACGCCATGCGCGCGGGCATCCAGGTTGTTTTTCAAGACCCCTATGGCAGCTTCAACCCGCGATGGACCGTAGAACATCTGGTGGCCGAACCTTATCACCTGCTCCCGCAGACACCATCGCGCAGCGAGCGGCGCAGCGACGTCGCCAAGGCGTTGGAGGCTGTTGGCCTGGCAGCGTCAGACCTGGACAAGTACCCGCACGAGTTTTCAGGCGGGCAGCGCCAGCGCATCGCAATCGCCCGCGCGCTCATCACCCAACCCAGGATTCTCGTGCTGGACGAGGCGGTCTCTGCCCTCGATGTCCGCGTCCGTGCACAGATCCTCGATCTACTCGCCGACCTTCAGGTCCGCATGGGTCTTAGCTATTTGTTCATTTCCCACGATCTGACCGTCGTGCGCGCGATCACCGACCGGGTGATGGTCATGCAGGCCGGAATAATCGTGGAAGAAGGTCCAACGGACCGCGTTTTCGATCGCCCCGAGCACCCCTATACGCAGGCCCTGCTGGCCGCCGCGCCGCGCCTGCCCGACTACGCAAGAAAGGACTGACCTATGCAGCTTTGGTTCGACCCCGCAGAGGTTTTCATCGGTGGCCGCTGGTTCCTGCCCGCCAGCGGCGAGACACTGCCGCTGGAAGATCCCTCAACTGGCAAGGAAATCGGCCGCATCGCGCGGGGCAATGCGCAGGACATCGACAATGCCGTGACCGCTGCCGAAGACGCCCTTGCCGGCGAATGGGGCGGGCTGACGGCGGCTGAGCGTGGGCGCATCCTGATGAGGCTGTCTTGGCTTGTGTCCCAAAAAGTCGATGAACTGGCCGAGATCGAGGCCACCGACGTGGGCAAGCCGCTGGCTCAGGCAAAGAACGACGCCATCGCTCTGGCCCGCTATATGGAATTCTATGGCGGGGCGGCCGACAAGCTGATGGGCGAGACGATCCCGTTCCAGAACGGCTTTACCGTCTACACCTTGCGCGAACCGCATGGGGTGACGGGCCATATCGTGCCGTGGAACTATCCGATGCAGATCATCGGCCGGTCCGTGGGCGCGGCGCTGGCCATGGGCAACGCCTGCGTGTTGAAACCGGCAGAGGAGGCGTGCCTGTCGGCACTGGCCTTCGCAGATCTGGCACGGCAGGCGGGACTGCCCGATGGCGCGCTTAATGTGGTGCCGGGCCTGGGGGAAGAGGCCGGCGCGGCACTGACCGCTCATCGGGGTGTTAAACATCTGTCGTTCACTGGTTCCGTCGGGGTTGGCAAGCTGGTGCAGAAAGCTGCTGCAAACAACATCGTGCCAGTGACGCTGGAGCTTGGCGGCAAGTCCCCACAGGTGGTGTTCGAGGACGCCGATCTGGAAAAGGCGCTGCCCTTCCTGGTGAACGCTGGCATCCAGAACGCGGGCCAGACCTGTTCGGCCTCGTCACGGATCCTGGTGCATGAGAGCCTTTATGACGAGCTCTGCACCCACATGGCGGCGGCCTATGACGGGCTGAAAGTGGGGCCCGCCATGGCCAATCTGAACGTTGGGCCGCTGATCTCGGCGCGCCAGAAGGAGATCGTGGAAAGTTTCCTGGCGATGACCGACGAAAACCATATCCTCAGCCGGGGCCGCATCGTGGACGACGCGCCTGAAGGCGGACATTACGTGGCGCCAACCCTGATTTCCGGTGTAGGGCCGGAGCACTCACTTTCGCAGGATGAGATTTTCGGCCCGGTTCAGGTGATCATCCCCTTCCGGGACGAGGACCATGCGGTCGAGATTGCGAATGGAACCGATTACGGGCTGGTGGCCTCGGTCTGGTCCAAGGATGGCGGGCGCTGCATGCGGATGGCGAAGAAGCTGCGCGCGGGGCAGGTGTTCATCAACAACTATGGTGCCGCGGGGGGCGTGGAACTGCCCTTCGGCGGCGTGGGCCATTCAGGACACGGGCGGGAAAAGGGATTTGAGGCGCTTTATGGCTTTTCCGTCCTCAAGACTGTTGCGGCCCATCACGGCTAGGCGCGGGGACGGGCTTTGGAAAGCCCGTGACAAGCGGTTTCGAAACCGCTTCCCACGGCTTTTGGAAAAGCCGTCCGCCGCCCTTGATCAAACCGCGCGCTGACGCTAACCCCGCCTAAACCGCTCCAAAAGGACTGCGCCCATGCCTTTCGACCGTTCCATCAAGATCGCCCCCTCGATCCTCTCCGCCGATTTCGCCAATTTCGGGGCCGAGATCAGGGCGATCGAAGATCAGGGCGCGGACTGGGTTCATGTCGATGTCATGGACGGGCATTTCGTGCCCAACCTGACCTTCGGCCCCCCCGCCGTGAAAGCCTTTCGCCCGCATGTAAAGACCTTCATGGATGTTCACCTGATGATCGCCCCGGTCGATCCCTATATCGACGCCTATGCCGAGGCGGGCGCGGATATGATCACCGCCCATGTGGAGGCGGGCCCGCATATCCATCGCACCCTTCAGGCGATCAAGGCCACAGGCAAGATGGCGGGCGTCAGCCTGAACCCAGGCACCCCGCTGGACAGCATCGAGCATGTGCTTGACCTTGTCGACATGGTGCTGATCATGACCGTGAACCCCGGCTTCGGCGGCCAGAAGTTCATCCATTCCGGCGTCGAGAAAACCCGCCGCCTGCGCCAGATGATCGGGGACCGTCCAATCCACATCCAGATCGACGGCGGCGTCACGACCGAAACAGCGCCATTGGTGGCTGCGGCAGGGGCCGATGTGCTGGTCGCGGGATCAGCCGTGTTCAAGGGCGGTTCAGTCGACCAACAGGAGGTCTATGGCGAGAATATCCGGGCCATCCGGGCCGCCGCCGAGGCAGCGCGATAGTCCGCGTCAGTCCCTTGCCAGCAGTCGATCCTGCGCGGACAGAATCATCGGCAGGAAACGGTCAAAGGCGGCCTGCCAACTGGCTTGCATCTCTGCGGTGAAGCCCTCGCCCGCGCAATCTCGAAACGCGCCGAGTATAGCCTTTTCCATGTGCCGTAGCTGCGTTTCCGTGATGTGAAAGCGCAGGTGCGATCGGGCCAGATGTTCAGCCGCGCGCGCCAGTTCGATGTCTGACACCATGGCCCGAACGGTGAAAGACAGCGCCCATATGATCTTGGCCCGCTGCACCACAAGATCCTCGCCAAAGAGATGACGTGTGTCAGGCTCCAGCTCGAAAAACCGATCATAGACGCGATCGGACAACTCCGCCTTTCCGCGCAGGGCGCGCGTGAAGCTGCCTTCGATCAGGGCGATCTGATCGGGCTGCAACGGCGGCGGGTGGTCAGCGACTTCGGACATGGCCCCGCCAGACTGGCAGAACCGCCTTTCCGAACCCTTAACGCGGATCAGTTCATTGCAAGTCCAAAGGGCACATCCTCCCCCGCTGCACGATACCATCTGCGGATCAGGGCGCGTTCGTCCTCTTCCATGTAAGACACGTTCGCAGGTGGCATCGCGTTGGTGACACCGGCCTGCAAGTAGATCTCGCGCGCCGCGCGGGCGATATCGGCGGGTGTTTCCAACAGAATGCCGCGCGGTGCCTGTCGGATGCCGGGCCAGGAGGGTTCGCGCGCATGGCACATGGCGCAGCGGCCGGGGATGGTCCAGCTGACATCCTCGAACCCCTCTGCCGCCATCAGCATCTCTTCGCGATGCGTCAGATCGCGGGCCTCGCTCTCCTCGTAGCTGTCATATTCCGTGCCAGCGGTGGACAGCCACGCAATGCAGATGAACAGGATCACGGTGACAGCCCAGGTCCACCAAGGCATCCCCTTGCGCGCGTGCATCGAGTTGAAGAAATGCCGGATGGTCACGCCCATCAGGAACACAAGCGCCGCAATGATCCAGTTATACTCGGTGGCGAAGGCCAGCGGGTAGTGGTTCGACAGCATCAGGAAGACGACCGGCAGGGTCAGGTAGTTGTTATGGGTGGATCGAAGCTTGGCAATCTTGCCGTATTTTGGGTCGGGCTTGCGGCCTGCCTTCAGATCCGCCACCACGATGCGCTGATTGGGCATGATGATGAAAAAGACATTGGCCGTCATGATCGTGGCCGTAAAGGCCCCCAGATGCAACATCATCGCCCGGCCGGTGAAGATCTGGTTATAGCCATAGCCCATGACGACCAGCAGCACGAACAGAAGCAACATCAGCACCGTGGGCTGTTCGCCGAGCGGCGATTTGCACAGGAAGTCATAGACCAGCCATCCGATAGTCAGCGAGGCTGCGGAGATCAGGATGCCCTGCCAGGTGGACAAATCCGCTTTGGCCGGGTCGATCAGGTAAAGCTCCGCCCCCGCCCAATAGACCAGAATCAAGAGCGCCGCGCCGGAAAGCCATGTGGAATAGCTCTCCCATTTGAACCAGGTCAGATGCTCGGGCATTGCCTCGGGCGCCACCAGGTACTTGCGGATATGGTAGAACCCGCCGCCATGAACCTGCCATTCCTCACCATCGGCGCCGCGCAAGTCACCCTCGCGTCGCAGGCCAAGGTCAAGCGCGATGAAATAGAAGCTCGACCCGATCCAGGCGATTGCCGTGATGACATGCAGCCACCGCACAGCCGTTTCCAGCCAATCCCACATGATCAGGAAATCCTGCATCCCCGTACCCTTTTTGGTTTTGTCGTTTCAGTTTAGACCTATCGCAGCGCATGTTTAGCCGGTATTGCAAGAAATTACCGAGCTGTTTCAAATAAAGGCTACGAATACACATGGCCTACCTAGATAATGTGCGAACTTTCGTGCGGGTGTTCGAATTGGGGTCTATGTCGGCAGCAGCGCGGGATCAGCGGATTTCGGCGGCTGTGGCCTCGTCGCGGATATCGCAGCTGGAGGAGCACCTGAACGTGCGCCTCTTCCAGCGCACGACACGGCAGCTGAATCCGACGGAACAAGGGGTGATCTTCTATCGCGGGGCCTGCAAGATCCTGGAAGCGGTGGAGGAAGCAGAGGCAGAAATCAACAAGGTCACGCAAACCCCGCGCGGTACGCTCTATATCGCGGCACCGCTTGGGGTTGGGCGCCGCCTTGTTGCGCCTGCGATGCCTGCGTTCAAGGCGGAATACCCGCTCATTGATATTCGGCTGAGACTGTCAGACCGGCGGCTCGATGTGGCTAAGGAAGGGCTCGACGTGGCCTTCTTTCTGGGGGTGCCCGAGGACAGCACACTGCGCATTCGCAAGATTGCCGATTGCCCGAGAGTGCTTTGCGCCTCGCCTGACTATGTCGCGCGCAAAGGGATGCCTGAACGGGGAATGGACCTGACGGGCGGCAAGCATGACTGCCTCAACCTGCGTTATCCCGGCGCGCCGGAATTCCAGTGGCCGCTGGAAACATCCGAGGGGGTAAGGAGGTTCGCCGTGAAGGGCCCGTTTGAATCCGATGATGGGGATGTATTGACCGGTTGGGCTCTCTCCGGGCAGGGGATCGTTCTCAAGCCCGTGTTCGAGGTGGCGGAACATCTGGCATCGGGCGCGTTGGTACCGGTTCTGCAGAACGAACCACCCGTGCCGATCCAGATGGCCTGTCTCTATATGCATCGCAAGCGGCAGGATCCCAAGGCACGGCTGCTGATCGACTTCATGTCGGATCACATCCGGCGCGAACTTCCATCATAGGCTCCAAAAAGGATCTTCGAAGATCCTTTCAATGCCCTTGCAAGGGCATTCCCCCGCCTAGCTTCCCCGGTAGGTGGAAAACCCATAGGGCGACAACAGCAGCGGAACGTGATAGTGCGCCTCCGCATCCGACATGCCAAAGCGGATCGGCACCTGGTCGAGAAACAGCGGCTCATCTCCGCCCTGCCCCGATGCACGTAGATAGCCACCCGCAAAGAACACCAGTTCATAGCTGCCCGTCTTGAATTTGTCTTGTGGCAGAATGGGGCTATCGGTGCGCCCATCCGAGTTGGTTTCCATCTCGACCAGCTTGCTGTGCGAATTGCCCGACACGCGATAAAGCACGATTTTCAGCCCTGCCGCCGGGCAACCCCGCGCAGTGTCCAGCACATGTGTCGTTAAATATCCGGCCATCGCCCTCTCCTTGAACTTGTCGCCCGTTTATGCAGCGTTGCGACGGTCTGCGCACTGCCGGTACTGCAACAGCAGTTTCAAAAATCTCGAGAAAGTCAAAAGCTCTTCCCTAATCTATGGTGGCGCAAATGCGACAAGGACTGCAACAGGTGACACGCTACCCCAGAGACATGCGCGGCCATGGCCCCGACGCGCCCGACCCGAAGTGGCCGGGTGGCGCAAAAATCGCCGTGCAAATTGTCCTGAATTACGAGGAAGGCGGCGAGAACTGCATCCTTCATGGCGATGCCGCGTCCGAGGCGTTCCTGTCGGAAATCGTGGGCGCCGCGCAATGGCCGGGCCAGCGACACTGGAACATGGAGTCGATCTATGAATACGGCGCGCGCGCCGGGTTCTGGCGGCTGCATCGGCTGTTCACCTCCATGGATATCCCGTTGACCGTTTACGGTGTCGCCACCGCGCTGGCCCGCAGCCCCGAGCAGGTGCGCGCCATGCAAACGGCCGGGTGGGAAATTGCCAGCCACGGGCTCAAGTGGGTCGAACACAAGGACATGCCCGAGGAGGAGGAGCGCGCTCAGATCACCGAGGCCATCCGCCTGCATACCGAGGTAACAGGCGAGCGTCCGCGCGGCTGGTACACGGGTCGCTGTTCGGTGAACACCGTGGCGCTCGCGGCTGAGGCCGGGATGGATTACATCTCCGACACCTATGCCGATGACCTGCCCTATTGGGTGAAGATCGCCGACAAGGATCAGCTGATCATCCCCTACACGCTCGACTGCAACGACATGCGCTTTGCCACGCCGCAGGGGTTCAACTCTGGCGACCAGTTTTTCGCCTACCTGAAAGACAGCTTCGACGCGCTTTATGCCGAGGGCGAAGCAGGCCAGGCCAAGATGCTGTCGATTGGTCTGCATTGCCGCCTGATCGGTCGTCCGGGCCGGGTGATGGCGCTGAAACGCTTCCTCGACTACGCTGCAGGTCACGAGAGCGTCTGGTTCGCCCGCCGCATCGACATCGCGGACCACTGGGCACGGGAACACCCGGCCAAGGAGCGCCCCCTGCCCTCGCAGATGAGCCGGGAAGAGTTCGTCGCGGCCTATGGCGGCATTTTCGAGCATTCCCCCTGGATCGCGGACCGGGCCTGGGAACTGGAGCTTGGCCCCGCCCATGATTGCGCCGCAGGCGTCCACAACGCGCTTGCGCGCGTCTTTCGAACAGCGAGCAACGATGAGCGGCTCGGCGTGCTGCGCGCCCACCCCGATCTGGCTGGAAAGCTGGCATCTGCGGGCAGGCTGACGGCGGAATCGACTTCGGAACAGGCGGGGGCGGGGCTGAACATGCTGACCGATGAGGAACGAGCGGACTTCACCCGGCTCAACACCGCCTATGTCGACAAGCACGGTTTCCCCTTCATCATCGCTGTTCGAGATCATGATAAGGCCTCTATCCGCGCGGCGTTCGACCGGCGGATCGACAATGATACCGACACCGAATTTGCCGAAGCCTGCCGACAGGTCGAACGCATCGCGGAGTTTCGGCTGATGGACCTGTTGCCGTGACCATGCTGACCCCACGCCCCCTGACGCAAGCGGAATTCGCGGCCTTCGGGGACGTGATCGAGCTGAAAGGCACGCCCGACAAGCTCATCAATCAGGGGATGTGCGGGCGTCATCACGACCTTGCCGTCCTCGATTTCGCAGATGGCCGCGCGGGGATCAGCCTGTTTGACGCCGAGGCGCGGCATCTGCCATGCGAGGTTGCACTTGTGGAGCGTCATCCTCTTGGAAGCCAGGCATTTGTCCCGATCTCAGGAACACCCTTTCTTGTCATCGTGGCCGAAGATGACGACGGCACCCCCGTCAACATTCAGGCTTTCGTCACCCAACCCGGCCAGTCTGTGAACCTCCATCGCGGGGTCTGGCACGGGGTGCTCTGCCCGCTTGGGAAACGCGGGCTTTACGCCGTGGTCGATCGGATCGGCCCCGGAAACAATCTGGAGGAGCATTGGTTCGACACACCGCTGAACGTCGGGCCGATGATGTGAACCCGCCGCCAAGAGCGGGGCTTTCGGCACCATCCAACAGAAGGGAAATAAGTGATGGCTGACACGTCAATCGGGACCGCAGAACAACTGCGCGATCCCAACTACACACCACCGCTGGCCAAGGCAGTCCCGCTTGGCATCCAGCATGTGCTGGCAATGTTCGTCTCGAACGTCACGCCAGCGATCATTGTCTGCGGCGCGGCCGGGTTCGGCTTCGGCTCGAACTCGCCTGACTTCCCGCAGATGATCTACATGATCCAGATGTCGATGTTCTTTGCGGGTATCGCAACCTTGCTTCAGACCATGGGTTTGGGTCCCGTCGGCGCGCGCCTGCCAATCGTGCAGGGCACGTCCTTTGCCTTTATCCCGATCATGATCCCACTGGTCGCCGGTCAGGGCGTTGACGCGATTGCTGTCCTGATGGGCGGCATCCTCGTGGGCGGCCTGTTCCATGCCTGCCTGGGCCTCTTCATCGGCAAGATCCGCTTTGCCCTGCCACCGCTGGTCACGGGCCTTGTGGTCACGATGATCGGTCTGGCGCTGGTCAAGGTCGGCATCCAGTATGCCGCGGGCGGTGTTCCGGCCATTGGGACCGAAGAATATGGCTCGCTCCAGAACTGGACCGTGGCGGGCGTGGTGATCCTCGTCACGCTTGGCCTGAAATTCTTCACCCGTGGGATGCTGTCGGTCTCGGCCGTGCTGCTTGGCCTGATCGCTGGCTATGTGGTGGCGTATCTGATGGGAATGGTGAATTTCGGCAATATCGGCCGGGCCGCGGCTGTCGCCCTGCCCAACCCGCTGCATTTCGGGCTGGAGTTCAGTGTTGCCGCCATCGTCGGCTTCTGCCTTATGAGCTTCGTCTCGGCGGTGGAAACCGTGGGGGACGTCAGCGGCATCACCAAGGGCGGTGCCGGTCGTGAAGCAACCGACACCGAGATCCAGGGCGCAACCTTTGCGGATGGTCTTGGTACGGCTGTTTCCGGTCTCTTTGGCGCGCTTCCCAATACCTCGTTCAGCCAGAACGTGGGCCTCATCGCGATGACCGGTGTCATGAGCCGCCATGTGGTGACCATCGGTGCGCTCTTCCTGATCGTGGCCGGGCTGATCCCCAAGGTTGGGGCGATCATTTCAACCGTGCCAATCGAGGTGCTTGGCGGCGGGGTCATCGTGATGTTCGGCATGGTCGTGGCAGCAGGTGTCTCGATGCTGTCGGACGTGGACTGGAACCGGCGCAACATGGTGATCTTCGCGATTGCCCTGTCGCTCGGGCTTGGCCTGCAGCTGGAACCCGGTGCGCTGCAATACCTGCCCGCAACGCTGAAGGTTCTGGCGACGTCGGGCATTCTGCCTGCAGCCCTGATCGCCATCGTGCTGAACCTGGTTCTGCCGGAAGAACTTGCGGCTGAAGCGACCGAAGAGGTCTCGGGCGGCATGTCCGGTCACGGTCAGTAAGCCAAGGGATCAACCGCACAGCAAAGGGCCGCGCCTAACCACAGGCGCGGCCCAATTTTCTTGGAAGAAAATTTGAAAGGATCTTCAAAGATCCTTCCCCCGCCCCATGTGCGAAGTCAGAGCACTGCGTGCCGGTTCACATCCTTGTAAAGCAGGTAGCGGAATGGCCCCGGTCCACCGGCATAGCAAGCCTGCGGGCAGAAGGCGCGCAGCCACATGAAATCGCCCGCCTCAACTTCGACCCAGTCCCGATTAAGGCGATAAGCCCCCTTGCCTTCCAGCACGTAGAGCCCGTGCTCCATCACATGGGTTTCAAGGAAGGGAATGACCGCGCCAGGTTGCAGGGTGACAATGGTCACATGCATGTCATGCCGCAGGTCTTCATGATCCATGAACCGCGTTGTGGCCCAGGCCCCATCCGTATCCGGCATCACATTCGGTGCAATCGACGCCTCGCTGGCGACCACAAAAGGATCAGGCAGGCCAAGCCCGTCTACAGGCTGGTATGCCTTGCGAATCCAGTGGAAACGGGCAGCCCCCCCGGCCATGGCCCGCAAAGCCCATTTGGTGCCTGCGGGTACGAAGGCAAAGCCGCCGGGGCCAAGCTCATAATCCGTGCCAGCGATGGTGATTGCCAGATGCCCGTCCAACACGAACAGCGCCGCTTCTGCGCGCGGGTCGGTTTCGGGGCGGTCACTGCCGCCGCCGGGCTGAACCTCGGCAATGTACTGCGAGAACGTCTCTGAAAACCCTGACATGGGCCGCGCGATGATCCAGAACCGGGACTTCTCCCAAAACGGCAGCTGAGACGTCACGATATCCGACAGGCAGCCCCGCGGGATGACCGCATAGGCTTCGGTGAACACTGCCCTGTCCGTCAGCAACTGCGATTGCGGCGGCAGGCCGCCCTGTGGGGCATAATACGTGCGCGGGGGCATAGGGTGGGCTCCGGTCGGAAATGTGAGCCCCCATCAAACCCCATGCCTGGCCCTGGCACCACTGCCAACAGGCCCGAAATTGACTAAAGGTATCCGTGGCAGAAGCTGATAATCCCGTGCTGCGCAAATCAGGCCGTTGCAGTTTCGTCAACCGCCAGTCCGCCGATCCGGGCGATCTGCGCCACGATTTCCTTCACCCCTTTGCGGTGTTTTAGCTGCGCGAACAGGAAGGGCCGCCCTGCACGCATTCGGGTGGCATCCCGGTCCATCACATCAAGGCTGGCCCCAACATATGGCGCGAGGTCAGTCTTGTTGATCACCAGCAAGTCAGACTTGGTAATGGCAGGTCCACCCTTTCGGGGGATCTCCTCACCCGCAGCCACGTCGATGACGTAGAGCGTGATATCCGCCAGTTCCGGGCTGAACGTGGCAGACAGGTTGTCACCGCCACTTTCTATCAGCACAACGTCAAGGCCCGGTATGCGGGCAGTCAGATCGGCAATGGCAGCAAGGTTGATCGAGGCATCTTCTCGGATCGCAGTATGCGGGCACCCTCCGGTTTCAACTCCCACGATCCGCTCTTGCGGCAGAACTTGCAGGCGCATCAGGGCCTCTGCATCTTCCTGGGTGTAGATATCGTTGGTGATCACGCCGACCGACCAACGGTCACGCATGGCCTCGCACAGGGCGGCTGTCAGGGTGGTTTTGCCAGCACCGACGGGACCGCCGATACCGACGCGAAGGGGGCCGTTCATACTCATGATCGGAAAATCCTCGAATACAGGGTTTCATGACGCATCGAAGCGATATCAGCCATAAAGGCGCAACTGCCGATATCGTCGAGCGTGTCTTGCAGGGCGTCCCGCGCGATGGACGGGCAGAGCGCCGAAAGCCGCGCCAGGGCCGCCTGACCTTCGGTCTGACCAAGTGGCACGATACGGATTGCGGCAGAGATGAGGTTGGCCGCGACACCATGCAGATAGAGCGTGGCCACTGTTTCGACTGGAAAGCCCATGTGTCGCGCCGCGCGCCCAACAGCAACGGGATAGGTCAGATCGGGCAGATCACCGCCCCAGATCGCGCGGGTGGTCCGGGCAAATGACCCACCTTGCTGCTCCGTCTCCAACAGCCGTTCTTTCGAGGGCGCAAGCGACCGGGCAAACTGATCTATCTCTTCGGTCTCTTGTGCATCGGCGCGATAGGCGGCCCCCAGAAGTGTCACATCGCTGCGCGGTCCGCCATGGGCGAGCACATCACCGATCCATGCCTCGGCACTGGCCACATCCGTCACCTGTGCCTCGGCCACCGCCTGTTCCAGCCCGTGGGAATAGGCAAAGGCCCCGACCGGGTAAGCGGGCGAGAACCATTGTGTCAGCGTCAGAAGCGTAGAGGGGTCAGTCATCGGATCAATGAGCGTGGTCGTGGGCGGTATGGCCATGGTCGTGGCTATGGGTGCGTCCGTGGCCGTAGGCTCCACCTTCGGGGGTAAAGGGCTCCTCAATCTCCCGAGCGGAGGCCCCAAGGCGGGTCAGCATATCCGCGATGACATGGTCTCGCTGGATCAGCAGGCGTCCGGGCTCGATCTGACAGGGCGTGTGGCGGTTGCCGACGTGCCAGGCAATGCGGGTGAGGTCGGGTGCGGTGATTTCCAGCAAGGGTTCCGGCGCGGCCTCAATGGCGATTTCACCTTCCGCAGTGATCAAAACGCCGCCGTGATCGAGCGAAGTGGTCTTGGGCAGATCGACCAGCAACGACCGGCCATCCGTCATGGTCAGCACCTTGCGACGCAGGAAGCGGCCTTCGTAGTCGAGGCGGACAGTGCCTGCAGCCGTTGCATGTGCGTGGTTGTGATAGGCAGTGGCGGTGAGGGTCATGAATAGGCTTCCTTCAAGGATCGGTCCGGGGTCGGCGGGCGATTAACCATGCGTTCATTCCCATAAGGCAGACTAGCCGAATGACACATCATTCCCACCAAGACCCGCAGGATCTGGCTGACGCACTCGGCGCGGTGCGCGATGAGATCAAGACGCTCAAGGCCCGCGAGGCACAGCTTCGTGCAGCCCTGCTTGAAGCGCGTCTGAACGGGCCGGTCGCCGGCCATAGATTTGCTGTCTCGTTCCGGGAAAGCACCCGCCGCAGCATCGATACGAACGCCCTGCCAGACAGCATTCGCCAAGATGACAGGTTCTGGAAAACCAGCATCACGCGCACTGTGGTCACCAAGTCGCTGGCCCCGGCTGCACCGCCGCCAATCGCAGAAGAATTCGACCTTATTGAACGTTGGTAGCATCAGCTTTGCTCAGAACAGGAAATAGCGCTGCGCCATAGGCAGAACCTCGGCGGGCTGGCAGGTCAGCAATTCGCCATCTGCACGCACTTCGTAGGTTTCGGGGTTCACCTCGACCTCAGGCAGCGCATCGTTCAGGCGCAAGTCCTTCTTTCCGATCCCACGCGTGTTGACCACCGGCAGGGTGGCCTTTGCCAGCCCAAGCGAGTTGCCGATCCCATCCTCCTGCGCAGCCGCAGACACGAAGGTCACGGCAGAGCGCTCGACCGACCGCCCATAGGCCCCGAACATGGGCCGGGTATAGACCGGTTGCGGTGTCGGGATGGAGGCATTCGGGTCACCCATCTGTGCCACCGCAATGGTTCCGCCAAGCAGTACCATCTCTGGCTTCACGCCAAAGAATGCCGGGGACCAAAGCACCAGATCGGCGCGCTTGCCTTCCTCGATGCTGCCCACATGGGTGCTGATCCCATGGGCGATCGCCGGGTTGATCGTGTATTTCGCAATGTATCGGCGCACGCAGAAATTGTCGTTCTGGCCGGTCTCATCCGCCAGCCGTCCGCGTTGCTTGCGCATCTTGTCTGCGGTCTGCCAGGTGCGGATCAGAACCTCGCCCACCCGGCCCATGGCCTGGCTGTCGGACGCAATAATGGAAAACGCCCCCATGTCGTGGAGGATGTCCTCTGCCGCGATGGTTTCGCGCCGGATACGGCTTTCGGCGAAGGCCACATCCTCGGGGATCGATTTGTCCAGATGGTGACAAACCATCAGCATATCGAGATGCTCTTCCAGCGTGTTCACCGTGAAAGGTCGCGTGGGATTGGTGGAGGAGGGCAGCACATGCTCCTCGCCGCAGATCTTGATAATGTCGGGTGCATGGCCACCGCCCGCGCCTTCGGTGTGGAAAGCGTGAATGGTGCGGCCCTTCATGGCCTTTACGGTGTTTTCCACGAAACCCGACTCGTTCAGGGTATCGGTGTGGATCATCACCTGAACATCCATGGCATCCGCGACCGACAGGCAGCAATCAATCGCGCCGGGCGTCGTGCCCCAATCCTCGTGCAGCTTGAGGCAGCAGGCGCCCGCCAGCACCTGTTCCTCCAACGCGGCGGGCAACGACGCATTGCCCTTTCCCGCAAAGGCCAGGTTCATTGGGAACGCATCAGCCGCCTGCAACATCCGCCCGATATGCCACGGACCCGGCGTGCAGGTGGTGGCCAGCGTGCCATGAGCGGGGCCAGTGCCGCCACCGATCATGGTGGTCAGGCCTGAGTGCAGCGCATCCTCGATCTGCTGCGGGCAGATGAAGTGGATATGGCTGTCGATGCCGCCCGCCGTAAGGATACGCCCCTCGCCCGCGATGGCCTCTGTCCCCGGGCCGATGATGATGTTGACGCCCGGCTGGGTATCGGGGTTCCCCGCTTTGCCGATCTTGTGGATGCACCCATCTTTCAGCCCCACATCCGCCTTGTAGATCCCTGTCCAGTCCACGATCAGCGCGTTGGTGATGACCGTGTCAACCGCGCCCTCGGCCCGGGTCGCCTGCCCCTGCCCCATCCCGTCCCGGATCACCTTGCCGCCGCCGAACTTGACCTCTTCGCCATATAGCATCGCATTGGCACCAGATCCGCCTGACACCGCTTGCCCCGCCAATTCTGCGGTCAGGTCGCGCTCGACCTCGATGATCAGATCGGTATCGGCCAGCCGCAGCCGGTCGCCCACGGTTGGGCCAAACATGGCGGCGTAGTCACGGCGGGATATCGTGGCGGGCATCGGGGTCTCCTGTCAGGGGTATCGCGGGTTGGTCGTCATGCGCGGAAGGCTTCGTCCACGGGAACTTGCAGCATGTTGGCCAGCGCATTGGTGCTGCTGGCCATTGCCACGACCGACATCACTTCGTTGTACATATCCGGTGTCATGCCCTTGGCGCGGGCAGAGGCCGCGTGGGAATGACAGCAATATTCGCAGGCATTGGCGGCAGAGACGGCGATATAGATCATCTCTTTCACAAGCGGATCCAGTGCGCCCGGCCCCATCACCGGCTTCAACCCTTCCCACGTCGCCTTCAGCTGCGCGGGGTTATGGGCCAGCGCACGCCAGAAGTTATTGACGTAATCCGTTCCGCGCGTGGCACGGATATCGGCGAACACCTGCGCCGCGTCGGGCGAAAGCTGATCGTCGGTCAGAAGGGGCAAAGTGGTCATCAGAGGTCTCCCATCACCTGTTGATTAAAGCCGAAGACTCGGCCTTTGCCCCCGATGGGGATGAGGGTGACCTCACGCCGCTGTCCCGGTTCGAACCGTACGGCGGTGCCCGCGGCGATGTCGAGCCTCAGCCCGCGCGCAACGTCACGGTCGAATTCGAGCGCGCTGTTGGCTTCGCCAAAATGGTAGTGGCTGCCCACCTGAACGGGACGGTCGCCAGTATTGGCCACCATAAGTGTAACCGTCTTGCGGTCCGCGTTCAGGGTCAGGGTGCCGTCCGCAGGAAAGAGCTCTCCAGGGATCATCTGTGGACCCGACCGATCAGATATCCCCCTGCCAGACAGGCCAGAAACAACAGCGTAGACACGAGCCAACTGTTGGTTTCATGGGGATGCATATGGCCGCCTTCGTGGGCTTGGGCAGCAGTCGCGGTAAGCAGTAAAAGGGCAAGCACGGAAAATCTCATCGAGTACTCCTTTCAACGGATCGGATTGTGGACAGTGACCAGTTTGGTGCCATCGGGAAATGTCGCTTCAACCTGCACTTCATGGATCATCTCGGGGATGCCCTCCATGCATTGGTCGCGGGTGATGACGTGGGCGCCTGCCTCCATCAGGTCGGCAACGCTACGCCCGTCACGGGCCCCTTCAACGACGGCGTCGGTGATCAGCGCGATGGCCTCAGGGTAGTTCAGCACGACGCCACGAGCGAGCCGCTTGCGGGCGACCTCGGCGGCCATGGCGATCAGAAGCTTGTCTTTTTCACGGGGGGTGAGGTTCATGTCACAGCATCCAGGTTCTGGGCAGTTCCGCCCGGTGCAAAAGGGAGATGACGGGGATCAGGCTGGCGCGCAGGGCAAAGCTGTCTTCGGCCAGAATGCGAACAAACAGAAGATCGGGGCGGATGACGCTGGCACCGGCGGCGGCGGGCAGCAGGTCGCGGACATTGTCCAAAAACGCCTCGGCGCCAGGGGCGGCAAGGATCACGGTGGCAAGGGCTGTGGCTCCATCCCCGGTCGCCGCGCCTTTCATCACCTGAGGCACACTGCCGTCCAGACGCGTTGCATCCGTCAGAATACGCTCGTCGTCCCGATGAATTTCAATCCGGTCGGACAACCGGATATCGTTCAGTACTTCGCCCATTGCACGGCGACCAAACACCAATGGCTCGACCAGCAACAAGGTTGCGTCAGGGGCCATATCCACGCGCAGGCGACGGCGAAGGCTGGACCGTTCGAACACTATGGTTTCCTGTGGCAGCCAGTCGATGCGCCCGCCGGAAGCGATGGTCAGGCGCGTATCCACCCGCCCGGTTTCCCCCGGCTGCGCACGGTAGACGCGTTCGGCTGCCTGCGTGGTCAGGGTCAGGCGCGCGGTACTCTCTGCCTCGGCCTCAACGGTAAAGCGGTCGCCCCCGGTGACCCCACCAGAGGTGTTCAGCAACACCGCCTGTGGCCAGCCTGGCGTTTGCCGTGGAAACAACACGCGCAAAGCCCCGGATTGACGCAATCCGCGCAGGCCCGTCGGTCCGACCGCAACGCGCGCTGCACCGATTGCCCTGGGCTGGCTCGCGACCCCAGGAAGGTCTTGCACTGATACCGGCTTGTTGATGGGGGCCTCCGTCGGGTTGTCCGACACCAGAGGTGCCCCCGATATCCCCAGAGTCGGAAGGCAGAGTGCATTGCATCGGCAGGCCCCCCTGCGCAGATGATGAATTACCGGGCGATCCCGTCGGAACTGCACAAAAAAAAGGCGCCATTCACACGGGTCAGGTAAACTTTCTGAACAGGCGAGTCATGTCGAACAATTCATCCAACCGATCGTAGCGATCCTTGGTATCAGGCCAGCTTTTTTCCTGCGTTGCGGCAATCAGCGCCTCGACCAGCATCATGGTGGAAATGTTGGAGTCCCATGCCGACGGGATTTCCACCCAGCAATTGAACACCTGCCCCGCGACCTTGGCCACGGGCGAGGCCCATTGATCGGTGATCAGGATGATATTCACGCCGCGCGGTGCGACCAGATCGGCCAACCGTTCAAGGTTGGTTTCATAACGGCGCACGTCGAACATCAGCAGCGTATCGCCTTCGACCATGTCCAACACGTAATGCGGCCACGTGGCGGAGGAAGACGTCATGTGGGTGACGCGCGGTCGAATTGCCTGGAAGTGGGTAAAGGAATAGTCCGCCAGCGCCCGCGTGATGCGCCCCCCTACGACGTAGAGCCGCCCGGACGTGTCGGACAGCCGCTCCACCGCCTGATCGAACTTGGCTGTATCGATGTTTTCAAATGTCTGGCCGATATTCTGCTGAACCGCCTCTGCAAACCGGTTCAGCATATGAGTGTCGGGGGCCGCCGCCGCCCATGTTGCCCGGCGCTGCGTGGGCCCCGAGGCGCGTGCTTCAAGCTCCTTCAACAGGGCCTGATGAAACTGAGGGTATCCTTTGAACCCGACCTTTTGCACCATCCGCGCAACGGTAGGCGTCGAAACCCCTGCATTCGCCGCCACGGCCGTGATCGAGGCCAGCCCCGCAGAGGGGTAGTTTTCCAGCAAAGCATTGGCGAATTTGCGCTCTGACTGAGTCAGTGCGGAGTAATTTTCGCGTATCATCTCCCGGACGGTCGTTGCGGCCATAAGGTCCCTCCACCAGACAGGTTCTGCCGAAATCCCGGGCAGGTTGGCCTCTGTTCTTAGCAGTTCAGGCAATCCGGTCCAAGCTTTCTGGAAAAATATTGACAGAAACTGCACACAAGGAAAGTATATTTACAGAATGAAAATGGAATCGGCATGTCTGTGGCACTCGATATGACGGCGAACGAGGCGGTTGAGGTGATCAACCGTCGGGGAACGGGCCCCGTCGTGTTGCTGTGCGAACATGCCTCGCATCACATTCCCGCCCGCTATGACGGCCTCGGGCTGGCCCCTAAGGACAGGCTTAGCCATGCTGCCTGGGATCCCGGTGCGCTTGGTGTCGCGCGAGAACTGTCGCGCCTTCTGGATGCGCCACTTGTTGCCAGCCGCACATCGCGGCTTGTCTATGATTGCAACCGCCCGCCCGAGGCCGCCAGCGCCATGCCGGTCCGGTCCGAAGCGATCGATGTGCCGGGCAATCACGATCTTTCGCCCGAACAACGGTCCGAGCGCGAAGCCACGGTCTATCGCCCCTTCTGCGACGCGGTCGCGGCGGTTCTGGACGCTCGCCGGGTCAGCCAGTCTCCCACTGCGCTGGTGACCGTCCACAGCTTTACCCCGGTGTTTCACGGGCACACCCGCTCGGTCGAGATTGGCGTACTACACGACACCGACAGACGCATTGCCGATGTGATGCTGGAAAGGGCCGCCACCCTGACACACCGGCAGGTGAACCGGAACGATCCTTACGGACCTGCCGATGGTGTGACCCATTCCCTGCGGCTGCACGGGGTCGAACGGGATCTGCCGAATGTGATGATCGAGATCCGCAATGACCTGCTGATGACCGAGGCCGACCAAGCCGTGCTTGCCCAGGAGATCCATCAATTGCTTGTGCCCGCGCTGATTGCCCTCGGCCTAGTCAATCAGGAGGCCGGGAATGCCTAGAGCCATCCTTGCCTATATCCGCGCCATCGACCGGATGAACCGCTTCATCGGGCGGATCGCGATGTACCTGATCTTCGTCCTGATCGGCATCCTGCTCTGGAGCTCGATTTCCAAGACCTTCTTCAACCCGGCACAGTGGACGCTGGAAACCGCGCAATTCGTGATGGTGGCCTATTACATCCTCGGAGGGCCCTATTCGATCCAGCTGGGATCGAACGTGCGGATGGATCTGTTCTATGGCAATTGGAGCCCGCGCACCAAAGCCTGGGTCGATGCGTTTACGGTCCTCTTCCTGCTCTACTACCTCGTCGTGCTGTTCATCGGTGCAGTTAGCTCCACCGCCTATGCACTTGGCTATTTCGGGATGGAGCCCTTCACCTTCTTCCGCGATCTTTTCGTTGCCTTCCTGACCGGGGGCGTCAGCGGCGCGAGCGAAGAAATCGGCTATCTCGAACGCAGCCCTACGGCGTGGCGTCCCATCCTGTGGCCCATCAAGGTCACGCTTTGCATCGGTGTTTTCCTCATGATCCTTCAAGCCTCGGCTGAGTTCTTCCGCGATATCGGCCGTATCCGAGGGGAGGATCTGTAATGTCCTACGAACTGATCGCCATCATGATGTTCAGCTCGATGATGCTGATGCTGTTCACCGGGCAGCGCGTGTTCGGGGCCATCGGCTTTGTCGCGGCTTTGTCGGGCGTGCTGCTTTGGGGTGTTGGCGGCATCGAGATCCCCTTCGCCAATGCGATGAAGCTGATGCGCTGGTATCCGCTGCTGACGCTGCCGATGTTCATCTTCATGGGCTACATCCTGTCGGAATCGAAAATCGCCGACGACCTCTACAAGATGTTCCATGTCTGGATGGGGCCGGTGCGGGGCGGTCTGGCCATCGGCACGATCGGGCTGATGGTGCTGATCTCGGCCATGAACGGGCTGTCCGTTGCGGGTATGGCGATCGGGGCCACCATCGCGCTGCCGGAGCTGCTGCGCCGGGGCTATGACAAGATCATGGTGACAGGCGTCATTCAGGCCGGGTCGTCACTTGGCATCCTCGTGCCACCCTCGGTCGTGCTGGTGCTTTATGCGATGATCGCGCGCCAACCGGTGGGGCAGCTGTGGCTGGCTGGTGTGCTGCCGGGGCTGATGATGGCCGCGATGTTCATCATCTACATCTACATCCGCTGCCGCATTCAGCCGAACCTCGGCCCCGTCCTGCCAGAGGAGGAACGCAACGTTCCCATGGCCGAGAAACTGCGCCTGCTGCGCGCCGGGCTGCTGCCGCTGGTGATCTTCGCCACGATGATGGTGCCCTTCGTCAATGGCTGGACATCGCTTGTGGAAAGCTCTGCCATCGGGGCGCTGACGGCCTTTGTCGCCGCCGTGCTGAAAGGCCGGATGACGAAGGAGGTGTTCGAAACCTCGGTGCGCAACACGCTTGGCATTTCCTGCATGTTTATGTGGATCATCCTGGCCGCACTTGGCTTTGGCGCGATTTTCGACGGGCTTGGCGCGGTAAACGCGATTGAGAGTCTGTTCACTGAACAATGGGGCCTTTCGCCTTGGATGATCCTGATCCTGATGCAGCTGAGCTTCATCGTGATGGGCACCTTCCTGGATGATACCGCGATGCTAGTGATCGTGGCGCCGCTCTATGTGCCTCTGGTCGATGAACTGGGCTTCAACCTGATCTGGTACGGGGTGCTCTACACGATCACGACCCAGATCGCCTATATGACGCCGCCCTTCGGCTACAACCTGTTCCTGATGCGTGCCATGGCCCCGCCTGAGATCGGTCTGCGCGACATCTACCAATCCATCATCCCCTTCGCGCTTGTGATGGTGCTGGCCCTGACACTGGTCATGGTCTTCCCTCAGATCGCGCTGTGGCTGCCCGAATACGTCTACAACCGATAGCAAACAGACCCCGCGAACCGGGGCACCCCTTCAACAAGGAGACCTGACCATGACCACAAGACGCAAGTTCCTAGCTACCGCGGGCGTTGGTGCCGCGGCTGCGGGCCTGGCTGCCCCGGCGGTTGCCCAGAACACCATCCGCTGGCGGATGCAGACCTATGCGGGTGCTGCATTGGCCGAGCATGTGATCACCCCGGCGATCAACATGTTCAACCAGATCGCGGGCGACCGGATGCAGATCGAGCTGTTCTATGCCGATCAGCTTGTGCCCACGGGCGAGCTGTTCCGCGCCATGCAGCGCGGCACAATCGACGCGGTGCAGTCAGACGACGACTCCATGGCCTCGCCCACGGAAGTCACCGTCTTCGGTGGCTATTTCCCCTTCGCCTCGCGCTACTCGCTCGACGTGCCGGTGCTGTTCAACCAGTACGGGCTGAACGAAATCTGGGACGAAGCCTATTCGGCGGTCGGGGTGAAGCACATTTCGGCAGGTGCCTGGGACCCCTGCCATTTCGCCACCGTTGATCCGATCCGCAGCCTTGCAGATCTTCAGGGCAAGCGGGTCTTCACCTTCCCAACCGCGGGCCGCTTCCTCAGCCAGTTTGGCGTGGTGCCCGTGACCCTACCCTGGGAAGACATCGAAGTGGCCGTGCAGACGGGCGAGCTGGATGGCATCGCGT
Source organism: Nioella aestuarii (assembly GCF_050896395.1). NCBI lineage: Bacteria > Pseudomonadati > Pseudomonadota > Alphaproteobacteria > Rhodobacterales > Paracoccaceae > Nioella > Nioella aestuarii. The sequence continues at coordinate 116,396 of NZ_JBPBBA010000001.1, forward strand.
GGTCGGGCATCACCGAGGACTACACCGTCGGGTGGGCCAACGTGACCAACTACTTCCTGACCAACAACATCTCGGGCGCTTGGGCCGGGTCCTTCTTTGCCAATATGGACCGCTGGAACGAACTGCCCGAGGATCTGCAGACCCTGTTCCGCGTCTGCTGTGACCAGTCGCACTATTACCGCCAGTGGTGGTACTGGGGCGGTGAGGCCGCATTGCGTGTCCACGGCACCGAGATGGAATTGACCTCCATTCCAGACGAGGAATGGGCAACCGTCGAGGCCGCCGCGCAGGAGTTCTGGGAAGAAATCGCAGCCGAGTCGGAAACGAAACGGCGTGTGGTGGAAATCTTCAGGCAGTATAACGCGGATATGCAGGCCGCTGGCCGGCCCTACCGCTACACCTGATCAATCTTTGCCTCGGCCCGGCGAAAGGGCCGGGGCATCCCTATTGCCTTACAGGAATACACCATGTCCGCCATCCTGAGCTTCGAGACCCTGAAAGACCAAGTCGCCCGAGGCGCGGTCGATACCGTGCTGGTCTGCGCGGTCGACATGCAGGGCCGCCTGATGGGCAAACGTTTCCATGCCGTGAACTTCGTCGAAAGCGCATGGAAGGAAACCCATTGCTGCAACTACCTGCTGGCCACTGATCTGGAGATGGCAACGCCCGATGGCTACGCCTCGACCAGCTGGCGTGCGGGATATGGCGACTATGTGATGAAGCCGGACCTGACCACCCTACGTCCCGTGCCATGGCTGGAAGGCACGGTGATGGTGCTGTGTGACCTGCTGGATCACCACACCCATGAAGACGTGCCCCATTCGCCCCGCGCGATCCTGAAACGCCAGGTAAAGCGTCTTGAGGCCATGGGCTACGACGCCATGATGGCGACCGAGATCGAGTTCTTCCTGTTTGAGAAGAGCTTCGACGAGATCCGCAAATCTGGCTTCCGCGACATGCAGCCGATCAGCGGCTATAACGAGGATTACCACATCTTCCAGACCACCAAGGAAGAACACGTGATGCGGCCGATCCGCAATCACCTCTATGCGGCTGGCATCCCGGTGGAGAATTCGAAAGGTGAGGCTGAGACCGGCCAGGAAGAGTTGAACATCCGCTATTCCGCAGCGCTCAACACCGCCGACAATCACACCATCGCCAAGAACGCGGTGAAGGAGATCGCCTGGCAGCACGGCCATGCGGTGACATTCCTACCCAAGTGGCATCACGACAAGGTCGGCAGCTCCAGCCATGTGCACCAGTCGCTGTGGAAGGACGGTGCTCCGGTCTTCTACGACGAGAATGACCCGCTCGGCATGTCAGATCTGATGAAGCACTACATGGCCGGGCTGATCAAATACGCCAGCGACTACACCTGTTTTCTGGCCCCCTATATCAACAGCTACAAGCGCTTCCAAAAGGGCACCTTCGCCCCCACCCGCACTGTCTGGTCGGTGGACAATCGCACCGCGGGCTTCCGCCTGTGTGGCGAGGGTAGCAAGGCCGTGCGCGTGGAATGCCGCATTGGCGGGTCCGACATGAACCCCTATCTGGCCATGGCCGCGATGCTGGCCGCCGGGATCAAGGGCATCGAGGACGGGCTGGAACTGGAAGCCCCCTTCAAGGGCGACGCCTACGAAGGTGATGTGGGCCACATCCCCGGCACCCTGCGCGATGCAGCCGAGACCCTGCGCAACTCATCCATGCTGCGCGAGGCCATGGGCGATTGGGTGGTTGACCACTACACCCGCGCCGCCGAGGTGGAGATCGAGGATTTCGACCGTGTCGTGACCGATTACGAGGTTGCCCGCGGCTTTGAACGGGCCTGAACCAATGACCGCCCGCGCCGTCCTGCAACAGGTTTTCGACAGCTATCTGGAGACATACGCAGCGCATGATGCACCGGGCTGTGCCTCGGCCTATACACATGACGGGCAGATCTTCTCACCCTACGGGCCGCCAGTAACAGGAACCGCCGCCATTGTCGCAACGCATGAGGCGTGGTTTTCCGAGGGGGAAACCGACAAGGAAATGACCATTCTGGAGGCGCGTCTTGACGGCGACATTGCGTTTTGTTCGCTGATCTATTCCGCGAATGTCCCAGTCGCAGACGGCAAATCCGAGCGCGTCTTTGGCTCGAGCGTCAACACCTTTCTTCGGCAACCTGATGGCTGCTGGAAGATCCGTCACACCAGCCTCAATGAGCTTGAGGAAGATCAAACAGGAATCTCCGAATGAGTGTTCTGAAGTGTATTTCACCAATCGACGGATCGGTGTTTGCCGAACGCAAAACCCTCGAAGCCGGGGCTGCCCGTGCACTGGTGGACCGCGCCCGCGCGGCGCAAGCGGATTGGGCCGCGCGGCCTCTGTCGGAGCGGGTTGAACTGGTCATGGCTGGCGTCGCCGCCGTGGGCGCCATGAATGACGAGATCGTGCCGGAACTGGCCCATATGATGGGCCGCCCGGTGCGCTATGGCGGCGAATTTGGCGGCTTCAACGAACGCGCCAGCCACATGGCCGCAATTGCTGAGGAGGCGTTGTCCGACATCGCCGTGGGCGAGAACGCCACCTTCAAACGCTATATCAAGCGGGTGCCCCATGGCGTCGTCTTCGTCGTCGCGCCGTGGAACTACCCATATATGACCGCAATCAACACCGTCGCGCCTGCGCTGATCGCGGGCAACACGGTGGTGCTGAAACATGCCACGCAAACGCTGTTGGTGGGTGAACGCATGGCCCGCGCCTTCCATTCGGCGGGTGTGCCCGAAGACGTGTTCATGAACGTCTTCCTTGACCATGACACGACATCCGCGCTGATCGCTGACGGGGCGTTCGATTTCGTCAACTTCACCGGCTCGGTCGGCGGGGGGCGCGCGATGGAACGTGCAGCGGCGGGGACGTTCACCGGCCTTGGGCTGGAGCTTGGCGGCAAGGACCCGGGCTATGTTATGGAGGATGCCGATCTGGATGCGGCGGTCGCCACGCTCATTGACGGGGCGATGTTCAATTCCGGTCAGTGCTGCTGCGGGATCGAGCGGATTTACGTCCACGAAAGCCTGTTCGATGCCTTCGTTGAGAAGTCGGTGGACCTGGTCAAAACCTACAAGCTCGGAAACCCGTTGGACGCGGACACAACGCTCGGCCCGATGGTGAGCACCCGCTTTGCCGATGAGGTCCGCGCGCAGGTGGCAGAGGCCGTAGCGGCGGGCGCAACTGCCCACATCCCCACATTCGCGGAAGATGATGGCGGTGCCTACCTGACGCCGCAGATCCTGACCAATGTCACCCATGATATGCGCGTCATGCGCGATGAGAGCTTCGGGCCTGTGGTGGGGATCATGCCCGTGAAGAACGATGACGAAGCCATCGCGCTGATGAATGACAGCGAGTTTGGCCTGACCGCCAGCCTCTGGACCGCCGATGTTGACCGCGCCATGGCCGTGGGTGATCGGGTTGAGACCGGCACCATCTTCCTCAACCGCGCCGACTATCTCGACCCCGGCCTGTGCTGGACCGGCTGCAAGAACACCGGTCGCGGCGGTGGCCTGTCGGTCATCGGCTATCACAACCTGACCCGTCCCAAATCCTACCATCTCAAGAAGGTGACCAAATGAGTCTCACCGGCAACTGGTCCTACCCGACCGCAATCAAGTTCGGCGCTGGCCGCATTGCAGAACTGGCCGATGCCTGCGCCCAAACCGGCATGAAACGCCCGCTTCTGGTCACCGACCGGGGTCTGCGTGATCTGCCGATCACCGCCGCGACGCTGGATATCATGGAGGCTGCGGGCCTCGGCCGCGCGATCTTTGCCGATGTGGATCCAAACCCGAACGAGATGAACCTCGCCGCCGGGCTGGATGTCTACAAGGCCGGTGGTCATGACGGGGTCATCGCCTTTGGCGGCGGCTCCGGCCTAGACCTTGGCAAGATGGTCGCCTTCATGTCCGGCCAGACCCGGCCCGTCTGGGACTATGAGGATATCGATGACTGGTGGACACGGGCAGACCCCGCAGGCATCGCACCGATCATTGCTGTGCCCACCACCGCTGGCACCGGATCCGAGGTGGGGCGCGCCAGCGTTATCACCAATTCCCTGACTCATGTGAAGAAGATCATCTTCCACTCCAAGGTGCTCCCCTCGGTCGTCATTGCCGACCCTGAGCTGACCGTGGGTATGCCCAAGGCGATCACGGCGGGCACCGGGCTCGACGCCTTTGCCCATTGCGTCGAGGCCTATAGCAGCCCGCATTACCACCCAATGAGCCAGGGCATCGCGTTGGAAGGGATGCGACTGGTTAAGGATTATCTGCCCCGCGCCTATGCGAATGGCAGCGACCTCGAAGCCCGCGCCCAAATGATGAGCGCCGCGGCCATGGGCGCGACTGCCTTCCAGAAGGGCCTTGGTGCGATCCATGCACTCAGCCATCCCATTGGCGCGGTCTATGGCACCCATCACGGCACAACGAACGCGGTCTGTATGCCGGCTGTCCTGCGCCTGAATGCCCCGGCCATCGAGGAACGATTTGACCAAGCCGCCGCCTATCTGGGCATCGAGGGGGGCTTTGCCGGGTTCCAGGGCTTCGTACAGGACCTGAACGACAACCTAGGCATCCCCCGCACCCTGTCCGAGATGGGCGTCGGCCGTGATCGCATCGACGAATTGACCGCCATGGCGCTGGAAGACCCGTCCTGCGGCGGCAATCCGGTGACCCTGACCTCGGAGAATGTGAAGGCACTGTTCGAAGACATCATCTGAGGGGCAATTTTCCCGTTTGATCATTCCCCCGGGGCAGGTCTACCCTTGGCCCCGGGGTTATCATGACCAGAGGACAGCGACAGATGAGCACCGCAGACCCGCATACCGGCATCGACTGGGAAGACGCCTTTGCCAATGCCGATCACATTCCCGGCGGTGACAGCTTTCCTGCGATATGGGAACAGCGCGCCCATGCCTTTCGCGACAGCTGGCCCCATGTGGAAACTGACATCCCCTATGGGGGCAGCGCCCGCGAACGGCTTGATCTGTTTCGCCCCGAAGGGTTGATCAAGGGGTTGGTGGTGTTCGTCCATGGCGGCTATTGGATGCGAATGCATAAAGGGCTGTGGTCCGATCTGGCGGCCGGGCCCCTGGCCCATGGATGGGCGGTGGCGATGCCCAGTTACACCCTTGCCCCCGAGGCGAGGATCGCAGAAATCACCCAACAAATCGGGGCGGCTATCACCATGGCAGCCGGAATGATTGACGGACCGATCCGGTTGAGCGGGCATTCTGCGGGAGGCCATCTGGTGACCCGTATGATCTGCGCGGAGGGTCCATTGCCATCCCCTGTCAGTGACAGGATTGCACGCGTCGTATCGATCAGCGGTGTGCATGATCTGCGCCCCGTAAGGCTCCATTCCATGAACGAGACGCTTGGTATTGATGACGGCGAGGCCATGTCTGAAAGCTCTGTCCTGCTAGAGCCGCTGTCCGGAAAGTCCGTTATTTGCTGGACAGGGGCATTGGAACGACCTGAATTCCTGAGGCAGTCCCAGTGCCTGACAGAAGCGTGGCAAGGCAAGGCGAACATGTCTCCGGCCGTGTACGAGCCAAACCGCCATCATTTCGATGTGGTTGACGGGTTGAAAGACCCGGCCCACCCATTGACGCAAGCGTTGCTCGACTAAACGCTGCTCGAACGTCTTCGATAAGATTTTTGTGTCAGACGGGAAGACTTTTCAGCAAAAGTCTTCCCCCGCGCCAAACGATTTTACACTCAGATCCTTGCAGGCTAGTGGCCTCCGATGTCTTCGGGGGCAATAGCAACCGTTTTGATCACCGCATGGCAGGCCGTCCCCGGAGACACCCCAAGGGCAAGAACCGACCGGCGTGTGATCCGGGCCAGCACAACACCCGCCGGTGTATCGAGCGACAAGATCGCACCAGGCCCGTCCCCAGACCGAATATCACGCACCGTACCCGGCAGGATGTTGAGCGCCGACAATCCGTCAGGCCGGTCGCGCGAAAGAATGACGTCATGCGCTGCAATTCGAATGCGGATGGACTGACCGGGATGTTGGGCAATCCGCGGAAGGAAGAGCGGGCAACCACCTGCATCAAGCTCGGTCAATCCGTCCGCATGATGCGCCATGACTGTCGCGGTCAGCAGCGCCCCGGCTGAGCGCGCACCAAGCGGCGTGACAGCCGGATCGGCCAGGACTTCGGCTGCCGTGCCCTGCCGGATCACCCGCCCATTTTCCAATGCGATGACGGTTGTGGCCAGACGCGCGACCTCGGCTGCGGAATGGCTGACATAGAGAATGGGAATCTCCACCTCGTCGCGCAGCCGCTCCAGATAAGGCAAAATCTCAGCTTTGCGGGCCTCGTCCAGCGCGGCCAATGGCTCGTCCGCGACGATCAGACGAGGCGCTGACAAGAGCGCTCTACCGATGGCCACACGCTGCTTTTCCCCGCCGGACAACGCGCCGGGACGGCGGGTCAGAAGGTGCCCTATCCCCAGCATCTCGACCACATGCGACATCTCTTCAACCCGTGCGCCCTTGGGGGCGAACCAGCGACCATAGGCCAGGTTTTGACGGACGGTCAGATGCGGGAAAAGCCTTCCCTCCTGAAAGACATAGCCGATCCTGCGCCGGTTGGGCGGCAACCAAAACCCCTGGTCACTATCCATCAACACCTGATCTCCGGCCACGATCCGACCCCGGTCAGGGCGTAAGAGACCCGCCACCGCATTGGCGATTGTCGTCTTGCCAGAGCCAGAGCGCCCAAACAGCACGGTCACTCCCGGCGGGGCATCAAAGGCCGCATCCAGCGCAAACCCCGGCAAGGCGTGATGGACAGACACCGACAACGTCATGAGCCCGAGACCCGCTTTGCGATCCGCCGCGCCACATATTCTGACAGAAGCAGCGCAGCCATCGCCACACCGACCGAGATCAGTACCAACCTCAGGGCTGCGGATTCACCTCCCGGAACTTGCAGGAAAGCATAGATCGCTGAGGGTACGGTACGGGTCTGGCCGGGAATGTTGGACACGAAGGTTATGGTCGCACCAAACTCTCCCATTGCTTTGGCAAAGGCGAGGATCGCCCCCGCAATGATCCCGGGCAGGATCATCGGGAATGTGACGGTGGCAAATACCCATAGGCGAGAGGCCCCAAGCGTGGCCGCGGCTTGTTCAAGCTTGGGGTCGACAGCCTCGATCGACAGGCGGATGGCGCGGACCATCAGCGGAAAGGCCATGATCGCAGCCGCAAGCGCTGCCCCGGTCCAGCGAAAGGCGACCACGATGCCGATCTCTTGCAGGGCGGCACCGATGGGTCCGCGCGTACCGAATGTCAGCAGCAACAGATACCCTGTAACAACAGGCGGCAGGATCAACGGCAGATGCACCAGCCCGTTTACCAGGGCGTGCCCCGGAAAACGCCAGCGCGCCAGGGCATAGGCGATAAAGATGCCAAATGGCAGGCTTGCCAGCGTCGCCCAGAACGACACGCGCAGCGACAAGGCCACCGCTTGCCATTCCTCGGGTCCGAGCCAATCCACGCGCCTAGTCCCCCAACACCGTGAAACCTTCGGCCTCGAACACCTCTCGGGCGTCCGGGCTTTGCAGGAAGGTCAGGAAATCCCCCGCTTGCGCCCAGGCTGGCCCATAGAGTTGGGCGACCGGGTAGGTGATCGGCGGATGACTGTCTGGCGGGAATGCCGCGATAACGGACACGTCTGGTTCGGCCCGCGCATCTGTCGCGTAGACGATGCCAAGCGGTGCTTCCCCAAGCGCCACCAGGGCCAGCGCCGCCCGCACATTGTCGGTTTCTGCCACTTGCGCTGAAACCTGATCCCACAGCCCAAGCGTTTCCAGTGCCGCGCGCCCGTAGATCCCGGCGGGCACGGCCTCGGTCAGTGCCATTGCAAGGCGGTTGGACCCGAGCAACGCCGCAAGATCGAGATCCGGCCCAAGATCAACAGGGTCCGCCTCGCCATGGGCGATCAGAACCAGGCTGTTTGCCAGCAGATCGCGACGGCTGTCGGGATCAATCAGGTCACTGATCTGAAGAAGGTTCATCCAATCCGGGCTGGCCGAGATGAAGATATCAGCGGGCGCACCCAGTTGAATTTGCCGCGCCAGGGCGGAAGACCCGGCAAAGGACAGCACGATCTCATCTTCGCTGATCGCCTCATACCGCTGTGCAATCTGCGTCATGGCCGTGGTCAGGCTGGCGGCAGCGAAAACCGTGATCGTCTCGGCGCGGGCGGGGGTCTGAGCGAAAAGCATGGCCATCAGAAGAACCGGCCAGTGCCTGATCAAGGGGCGCATCAGGCGGATCTTTGGCCGCGGGGCGCTAGGTATCGGTGACCATATTGGCATCGTCGGCACTTACCCCGCCTCATCAGGATCAGTCGGTGCATCTCTTAGCATCGCTTGGATCGCGTTGATCCGGGCCGCCCCGGCTTCGGCGGCGATGTCTTCCAGTTTGCGAAAGTGCTCCAACACCTGCGCGCCCGTGTTGGTCAGCTGCGCGCCGCCACCGTTGGCCCCACCCCGCACGCGCTGCACCAATGGTTCCTGAAAAGCGCTATTCATCTGATCCACAAGGCTCCAAGCGCGTTTATAGCTCATCGACATAGCGCGCCCGGCGGCGGCGATGGATCCGGTTTCGCGGATCTTCTCCAGCAGATCGACCTTTCCAGGGCCCAACATCGCGTCCTCTGCGAACAACAGCCTCAGGCGAAGCCGGGGGGATGTTCCCGTTGCGGTGTTCGAGTTTTCCATTTCACAGGAATAAACGTGAACCGAGGCGGTCTGCAAGGATTCAATATATCCAGTGGAACATATCGAATTGCGACTAATCGCGCCTTCGGCTTAGGAAATTGCAAAACGTCTCGTTCTTGACTAAGAATATTTCAATCCTTGACCACTTTTCAAACGCCGCGGGCGGTTCAGATCCGTAAGGTAATTCGTCGATGTCAGATATGCAGCCAAAGGCTCACCCCGATCGAGTGGTGCAGGCATTGCAAGCGGGGGAGGCCGCGCTGTCGCCCCTGGTGGCATCGTGGTCCCGTTCGGCGCGGCTGCATGGGCTGGATCCATCTGCAAAATACCTCCCCACACGCATGACAGAGGCCGAATTCAGACAGGCGCACGAGCGGAGTGAGCCCCTGTTGCGCATTGCTGAACCGACGTTGGACCGTCTTTTCAAACTTGTGCAGGGCTTTGGCGGGTGCGTGATGCTGGCCGATGCGGATGGCGTCCCGGTGGACCGGCGCGGTAGAGCTGGCGATGACCAGGACTTCGAGGATTGCGGGCTGTGGACCGGCACCATCTGGACCGAAGCGCAAGCGGGCACAAACGGCATTGGCACCTGCATTGCGGACGGTCGCGGCGTAACGATTCATAAGGATCAACACTTTCTGGCCTCCAATATCGGGCTCAGCTGCACCAGTGCGCCAATTCACGATTCCCAAGGGCAATTGACCGCTGTGCTGGATGTGTCCTCAGCCAGCGAGAGCCTGACCCGCGACGTGGCGAGACTGGTGTCACAATCCACCGCTGAGGCTGCGCGCAGGATCGAGGCCGACTATTTCCGCGCCAGTTTCCCTGGCGCACGCTTTCTTTTGGCCCCTGGCGTTGAGAGGGGACAAGGCGCGTTGCTGGCTGTTGATGCCGATGAACTTGTGGTCGGTGCAACACGCGCCGCGCGCAAGCATCTGGGTCTGTCCGGCGACTTGTCCGCCAACCCGGTACCGGCCGCTGACCTTTTGGGTTTCGACGCCCACGAATCGGCAGAAGAGGCAGAGCGTGCGGTTTTGTTGCGGGCCCTGTCGCGTGCCGGTGGCAATGTGTCCGCCGCGGCACGGGCTCTTGGCATCAGCCGTGCCACCTTCCACCGCAAGCTTGGCCCGCGTGCCTGAATTTTCCTGTCGCAACCTGTCTCAGATCTGAGACAGATCCGCCCTGCTGCCTGCGTTGCCCCCGGTGACGCGGTCAAATGGGCTGGTCATCTTCCTGTCATCGCCGCGAGGAGGCGGCATATCTCAGGAGGAAACACCATGAACCAGATGGAAACGATCCATACCAAGAACGCCCCGTTTCGGGCCCGCTATGACAACTTCATCGGCGGCGCATTCGTCCCCCCCGTCGGCGGCGAGTATTTCGATAACATCACGCCCATCACCGGCGGTAAGGTCTGCGAAGTGGCGCGGTCGGGCGCGGCAGATGTTGACTTGGCGCTGGACGCCGCCCATGCGGCAAAGGTGGCCTGGGGCAAGACCTCGGCCGCGGAACGGTCCAACATCCTACTGAAGATCGCTGACCGGTTGGAGGAAAACCTGGACCTTCTGGCGCAGGCCGAGACATGGGACAACGGCAAGCCGATCCGCGAAACGACCGCTGCCGATATTCCGCTCTCGGTCGATCACTTCCGCTATTTCGCCGGTGTCCTGCGCAGTCAGGAAGGCACAATGTCCGAGATCGACGCCGACACGGTCGCCTATCACTTCCATGAACCGCTTGGCGTTGTTGGACAGATCATCCCGTGGAACTTCTCGATCCTCATGGCCGCGTGGAAGCTGGCCCCGGCCCTGGCGGCTGGCAATTGCGTCGTCATGAAACCCGCCGAACAGACCCCTGCCGCCATCATGGTGCTTGCAGAGCTGATTGCCGATTTGTTGCCCGCAGGCGTTCTGAATATCGTCAACGGTTACGGGGCTGAAGCCGGTGACGCACTGGCCCGATCCACCCGGATCGCCAAGATCGCCTTTACCGGGTCCACCGCAACTGGCCGCAAGATAATGGAGGCCGCGACGGTCAACCTGATCCCGGTGACGCTGGAACTGGGCGGCAAGTCGCCCAACATCTTCTTCTCGGACGTGATGGCGCAGGATGACGCGTTTCTCGACAAGGCGGTCGAGGGATTTGTTCTGTTCGCCTTCAATCAGGGCGAGGTCTGCACCTGTCCAAGCCGCGCCTTGATCCAGGAAGATATCTACGAAGAGTTCATTGCCCGCTGCATCGACCGTGTGAAGGCCATCAAGCAGGGCGATCCGCGCGATATGTCCACCATGGTCGGAGCACAGGCCAGCGCGCAGCAGCAGGAAAAGATCCTGTCCTATCTGACCATCGGTGTTGAGGAAGGAGCCGAAGTGCTGGTCGGCGGCGATGCAGCCCGGTTCAATGGCGATCTTTCCGAAGGCTTCTATATCCAGCCCACGATCCTGAAAGGCCACAACAAGATGCGGGTTTTCCAGGAGGAGATCTTTGGCCCCGTGGTATCTGTGACCACCTTCAAGGACGAGGAAGAGGCGCTGGCGATTGCCAATGACACGATGTACGGCCTTGGCGCCGGTGTCTGGTCGCGCGATGCCAATCGCTGCTATCGCTTCGGGCGCGCGATCGAGGCGGGTCGGGTCTGGGTCAACAATTACCACGCCTACCCGGCACATGCGGCCTTTGGCGGCTACAAGCAATCGGGCATCGGGCGCGAAACCCACAAGATGATGCTGGATCACTACCAGCAGACCAAGAACATCCTGATGAGCTACAATCCCAACAAGCTCGGGTTCTTCTAGAAGAAACAAGAAAGGCGGAGGGCCCTGCGGGGCCTTCCGGCACAAAGATCGAGCATTTCATTTGGCTAGCTGGTCAACCCCGACCAGATCAGCCGCGCCGAGATCAGGATCAGCAGGATATTAAGCGCCCGTTTGAAGCCATGGTCGCTCATCCGGTTGAGCAGAAGGCGCCCCGTGTAGGTGCCCACCAGCCCCGCCGCGATCAGGGTGATGATGACAAGTGCCCACTCCCCAAACGCGAACCCAAGCAACCCGAAGACCAGCACTTTCAACCCGTGCTGGAGTGTCATCAGAGTCGCATGGGTCGCCACATGGGCATGTCGCGGCAGGGCCAGCGACTTGGTGAAATTGGCCACGAACAGCCCCGTCGCCCCGAAGAACATTGTCAGAAAGCTGGACACCGCCCCGGTAAGCCAAGGCCACCCGGACAGCCATTTTGGAGGCCGGGCAAAGACACTGTAGATCACGAAACAGCCAACCCCGATCTGGACAAGTGCGGGTGGCAGCTCGATCGCGATTATACCGCCAAGCGCGCAGCCGATCAGGGACCCGATGGCAAAACCGGGCAGCGCAGATCCGTTGATGTGGCGAAACAGCATCCCGGCCCGCCCGGCGTTTGACCCAAGCTGTACAACCCCGTGAACCGGTATCAATGCAGCAGGCGGGACAAGGCTGGCCATCACCGCCAAAAGCAGCCCGCCTCCACCGATCCCAAGCGAAACCGTGATGAATGAGCTTAGGAAGCTGACCGCCGATAGCGCCCAGAAGGCCACTGCTGACAGCCCTTCGGGAAGGGCAAACATGCTATCCATCATGTCCTCGCAGAGTAGATTGCATGCAATTGTATACAGGCGACTCTAAATTTGCGCCAGACATCATCGCCCGGCGGCATAAGCCTGCATCAATCTGGGCGTAGCGGCGGCAGAGAGAACCCCATCAGGCCGGACCTTGGCAGCGGTCAGGCGCCCGATGGACCATTGGGCCGAGATATCCAGCCGGTGCCCCCTGCGTTCCAGTTCGCGCAAGGTATCAGCCGGGAAATTCGGCTCGATCACAAGACGCCCCGGCGCAGTGCCGCGCGGATAGAAGCTTTCCAGCAGATGACCGGTGTGAAAGAGCGGCCCGTCAATCGCCTGCTGCATGTTCATCCGATGATGGATCAGCCGCAGAAGGAACATCAGCTGCCACTGGTCCTGTTGATCGCCACCCGGTGTGCCGAAGGCCAGCTTCGTTCCGTCCGGTGCCTCGGCCATGGAAGGCGACAACGTGGTGCGCGGGCGACGGCCGGGGGCAAGCGAAGCGGGCAGGCCATCTTCCAGCCAGAACATCTGCGCGCGAGTGTTCAGCGGGACACCAAGCCCCGGCACGACGGGCGAGGACTTCAGCCAGCCGCCAGACGGAGTGGCCGAGACCATGTTGCCCCACTGATCAACCACGTCGACATGACAGGTATCGCCGCGCTTTCCGGTCAGATGTGCCATGGTGGGCTCGCCGATGCCAAGGCCGGTATTGTCCGGCACCCTTTCCACCACGCGGGCACGGAAAGCATCGGCCCACTGCTCGTATCCGGTGATGGCGCCTGGCCGAAAGTCGAGGCTGGCGGTGTCGGCTATCTCTGCTCTCCGCGCCATGCCGTAGTCGGGCGAAAGCATCGTTTCCAAGGGCAGTGCTTTGCCATTCGGCTCCCCCAGATAGGCGTCACGATCCGCGAAGGCGAGCTTCAGCGCCTCTGTCACAAGATGCACGAAATCCGGCCCCAACGGGTCCATCCCCGCCAGGTCATCACCACGCAGCATCTGCAGGCACTGCAGCAGCACCGGCCCTTGGGTCCAGCCGCCGCATTTCCAGGTAGTCCAGCCTGCATGGTCTACCGAGATTGGGGCTTCATAACTGGCCCGCCACTCCGCCATGTCTTGCCCGGTCAACACGCCTTTGTGGCGCTCGCCTGAGGCATCCAGCACTTCCGCATCCCGCAGGAAATCGTCGATAGCCTCGGCCACGAAGCCCTCGTAGAAGGCATTCCGCGCCGCCTCGATCTGCGCCACCCGATCAACGCCCGCGCCCTTGGCCTCATCCACCAGCCTATCCCAGAAATCGGCCAACATCGGGTTGGCAAAAAGCGTTCCGGCTTCGGGCGCTGATCCCCCGGGCAACCAGACCGGGGCAGAGCTCGGCCACTCGGAGCGAAACACCTCGGCCATGCCAGCAATCTCATTCGCCACGCGGGGCAGGATCGGATGGCCATGGCGGGCATAATGGATCGCGGGGGCCAGCACTTCGGCCAGCGGCAGGCGGCCATGGTCGCGCAACAGCAGCATCCAGGCATCAAAAGCCCCGGGAACGACGGTCGCGAGCAGGCCCGAGCCGGGGATGCGGGTGAATCCCTCGGACCGGTAATGCTCAATCGTCGCCCCGGCAGGCGCCGTGCCCTGCCCGCAGATCACCACCGGTTCCTCGGCCCCGGCAGCGCGGTAGAGCAGCGGCATATCACCAAGCGGACCGTTCAGATGCGGCTCCACCACGTTGAGGACAAAGCCTGCAGCCACCGCCGCATCCGCCGCACTGCCGCCCGCCTCCAGCATCTTCATGCCCGCCGCCGTGGCCAACCAATGGGTGCTGGTGACCATGCCGAAGGTGCCGGAGATTTCAGGCCGCGTGGTGAATGTCATTGCCTGTGCCCTTTGCTTGGAAGCTGCCCCCCAGACAAAGCGCAGATGAAGTCCGCAGGCAATGCCCTGTCAGCCAAGCGCGGTGAAGGCGCGGTCGAGCCCTTCCGCCACCTCCTCCACGTCGTCAAGCGACAGGCACATGGGCGGCACCATGCGCAGCACCGATTGCGTAGGGCCGGATTTCGACAGGATCAGACGCGAAGCGCGGCAGTTCTCGAACACCGCCGACGTGGTTTCGCGGTCGGGTTCCTTGGTGCGCCGGTCCTTGACCATCTCGATGGCCAGCATCAGCCCCCTGCCCCGCACATCACCGATGGCCTCGTGTTTGTCCTTCAGCTCATGCAGGCGCTTCAGCAGTGCCGCGCCGACCGTGCGCGCATTCTCCTGCACATTATCCTCTCGGATCACCTGCAATACCGCGCGTCCCGCTGCGCAGCTGGTGGGGTTGGCCCCATAGGTGTGGAACATGAACTTTTCCGCCATCGGCGCGGCAATGTCCTTGCGCGTCACCACGGCCCCAAGCGGGAAGCCATTGCCGATGCCCTTTGCCATGACGACGATATCGGGCACCACGCCATCGGCCTCGAACCCCCACATATGATCACCGGTGCGCCCAAACCCCGATTGCACCTCGTCCGCGATATAGAGCCCCCCGGCCGCGCGCACCCGCTCTGCCGCACCCGACATGTAGCCCTTGGGCATCTCGATGATTCCGCCATAGCCCTGCACGCTTTCCACCAGCATCCCGGCGATGCGGCCAGAGGTGGCGGTGGCAATGGTGCGCTCGATCTCATCCAGATACGGCGCCGCACCGGCGTTTTCCCCGAAGATCCCGCGATACTGGTTGGGGTCGGCCACGAAAGCCACGTTGCCGGGCATACCGGGATGCCGCCAGGTAGATATGCCGGTGACGGATTGCGCGGCGGCGGTCGGCCCGTGATAGGCGGTGCGCAGAGCCAGCAGATCAAGATTGCCCGTGTAGGTCCGCGCGATGGTCATGGCCAGGTCGATGGCCTCGGCCCCGGAATTGGTGAAATGCACCACCCAGTCATGGCCTTTTGGCATGGTCGCGGCCAGTTCCTCGGCCAGATGCGCCGGAACCGGGTGATAGAACATCGTCGTGCAATGGGTCAGATCGGCGGCCTGCGCTTGGGCGGCGGCGACAACCTTGGGGTGGGAATGGCCGACTGAGATACAGACGTTCATGCCCAGAAGGTCGGTGTAGCGGTTGCCCTCGGCGTCCCACAGATACTGCATCTCACCCTTGCGAAAGACGATCGGATCCTTGAAGGGCACAAACTTGGTCTGCGTGGCAGCATAGTAGGTGTCGCGGCGGCGGGCGGTGCCTTCGGTTGTCCAATCAATGGGAAGGTCGGTCATCAGAATTCCTTTCAGGCGCGCAGGCAGATGTTCTCGGGGTCGAATGGTGGGCGGTCCAGCACCGTTGCGGCGCGGCGCTGGCCAAGGACTTCAATACTCAGGGCCTCACCGGACAAGGGTTCGCGCAGCAGCGCTAGGGCCAGAGCATGACCAACCCTATGGCCAAATCCACCCGAAGTGACGATACCGATGATCCTCTCTCCCTGCCAAACCGGGTGGGAATAAAACGGATCCGTGGTCCCGTCTTCGATATGCAGAAGAACCGAGTGCCAGTCACCTGAACGGGACAGCATGACGTCGCGTCCGGGGAATTGCCTGCCCTCCGTCTTGGTAAATGCGGCAAGGCCCGATTCCAGCGGCGAGCGTTCCGTGGTTAGATCCGCGCCCCACCCGCGATAGCCCTTCTCCAAACGCATGGAATTGGCGGCATATGCGCCATAGAGGCCGATCCCATGGGGTTGGCCCGCCGTTTCCAAAGCGTCAAACAGCGCTGGCAGATGGCCCACTTCGGCATGAAGTTCCCACCCGAGTTCACCCAGGTAGGACACCCGCAATGCCCGAACAGGCAAGCCCGCAACGGTGATCTGCTGCACGCTCAACCAGGGGAAACCAGTGCCAAGATCGGCATCCGTCATTGCCCTCAGCACATCACGCGACTTCGGTCCCATCAGGCCAATGACGCCAAGTTGTTCGGTGACGTTGGCTACGGTCACATCGAAACCCGCCGCGAGAACGGTCAGTTGATCAAGGTCAATCTCCTCCGCAGCCGCTGCGCTGGTCAGGTAGGCGTGGTCCTCTGCTAGCCTGGCCACGGTGAATTCCGACAAAACACCGCCCGCCGGGGTCAGCGTATGGACCAGGCCAATCCGACCGATGCGCGGCGGCGTATTGGCCCCGAGCGTATCGAGGAATGCCCCGGTTTCCGGACCGGTGACGTCGAACTTGGAAAAGACCGACAGATCGGCCAGCGCCACGCCGTTGGTCACGCAAGCGACCTCCCGCGCGACAGGCTCGAACCAATTGGTGCGCTGAAAGCTTTCCCGCCCGTGATCGCCCGGCCTGTCCGAAAACCAGTTTGGCCGTTCCCATCCATGGGCCGCGCCCATGACAGCGCCGCGCGCGATCATCCGGTCATGCAGCGGCGTCAGGCGCAGCCCGCGGCCGGCGGGGCGTTCCTCATGGGGGTAGTGCACTCCGAATTGCAGGCCGAAGCACTCCACCGCCTTGGCCACACGGAATTCTCGATCCGCCCAAGGCCCGAAGCGGCGGCTGTCTACCGCCAGCGCATCCATCGGCGGCGCACCATGGGTCATCCAGTGCGCAAGGAACCAGCCAGCGCCGCCCCCTTCCATCACCCCCATGGAAGACCCGGTCAGCAACCACGCGCCCGGCACGCCATGGGCCGGACCAATCAGCGGATTGGCGTCGGGCGTAAAGGTGATCGGGCCGTTAACCACTGTCTTAACCCCGCCATTCCCGACGGCGGGAACACGCGCCATTGCGGCCTCGATAATATGCTCCACCCGGTCCAGATCGGGCGGCATAAGCTCCGCCCCGAACTCAGGCGGCACCCCGTCGACGGACCAGACCTGCGCCTCTTTCTCGTATGGTCCTAGGATCAGCCCGTCGCGTTCCTGACGCAGATACCAGCTTTCCTCGGGGTCGCGGATCATCGGCAGTTCCGGCAGACCCGCCGCGATGCGCGCGGCAACCTCTGGCACAGTATCGGTCACGAGATACTGATGCAGCACAGGAACAGAGGGCACATTCACGCCCATCATCTGGCCAATCTCGAAGCCCCATGTGCCTGCCGCATTCACTAGTTGGCGGGCACGGATCGTCCCTTTGGGCGTTTCCACGATCCAGCCTGCGCCCTCGCGCCTGATCGATTGAACCGGATTCTGCCTGAGGATCGTCACACCATGGCGTTGCGCAACCTGCGCCATCGCGTTGGTGGCAAGCGAGGGGTCCACATGACCGTCATCCGGCTCGTAGATCCCTCCGATCAACCCGTCGAGGCGCGTCAACGGATGCAGTTCCGCAATGCGGACGGGTGTTAGGATCTCCAGCGGATACCCAGTAAAGGCAGACAACCCCGCCACATGGCGAAACTCATCCATCCGGTCGGGGTTCTTCGTGACCCGCATCGCGCCGGATCTGTGGAACCCACAGCTTTGCCCTGTCTCTTCGGGCAGCACGTCGCGATAAAGTTTCACTGAATGCGCCCGCAATGCCTGGATCGTGGCGTTGTGCGCGAAATGCGTACACAGCCCCGCCGCATGCCAGGTGGACCCATGGGTCAGATCGTTCTTTTCCGTCAGGACCACGTCAGACCAGCCCGCCTTGGCCAGATGATAGGCCAGCGACACGCCCATTGCGCCGCCCCCGATAATCAGAACCTGCGCCTCGGTCATGCGCGCATCCTTTCGCCTTTGGGGTCGTAGGGGGGCTTTGGCAGCGCCTTTGCTGGATACCGTGTCGCCGCGATCTCGATCTCGAAATGCCGCTCGGTCAGGGGGGTGTCGGTGAGGTCGATCAGCGCAAAGGCCAGGGTCAATCCGGTCCGCGCGCCCCGCCCGCCAGAGGTGGTCAGCCCCACCACGCGGCCGGCCTCCCACACCGGTTCATCATGCAGGATCAGCGGGTCGCCCTCGACCTGCATCAACACCAGCTTACGAGTGAGAGCCCCACGCTGCGCCAGAAGCGCCTCTTTCCCGGTGAAGTCCTTGGTCCAGTCGATGCAAAAGCCCAATCCGGCCTCGAGCGGTGATATCTCCGGCCCCACGTCGTGCCCCCAATGGACGAAGCCCTTCTCCAGCCGACAGGCATCCAAGGCAAAATGTCCCATGGGCCGCGCGCCTCCGGCGACAAGCTGATCGAAAAGCGGCCCGGCCACATCCGGCGCGGCGGTCAGTTCCCATCCCAACTCTCCCACGAAACTCATCCGCGAGGCGCGGAGATCCTTTCGCGCGAAGGGAATGGTTCGGGCCGTCGCGAAAGGGAAGTCGCGCCAGTGATCCCCCGCCACCGCTGTCAGCAGCTCCCGCGCGCCCGCGCCCATGACACCGATCACGCAGGTTTCCTCGGTTACATCCGTCACGGTCACGTCAAAGCCTTGGGATGCCCGCCGCAGGAACGCCCCGTCGCGCCAGCGTGTAGCGGCGCCGGAGATCAGGCGAAAGCGATCAGCTGCCAGGCGGGTTACTGTCACATCGGCTTCGATCCCACCCCGGGCATTCAAAAGCTGGGTATAGGTGAGTTTTCCCTCGGCCACATCCATCCGCGAACACGCCGTCTGTTCCAGGAAGGCCAGCGCATCGGCACCGTGGATATGGAATTTGCTGAACGGGGAAAGATCAAGCAGCACGGTGCCCTGTTCCATCCGCGCGGCTTCACGTTGCGCCATCGGCCACCACGGCTGCGCGCCGGTGGAATAGGGCAGATTGCTCTCTGTCTCTGCCTGTGCATACCAAAGGCCCCGCTCCCATCCAGCTGTCAGCCCGAATACAGCACCTTGTGCCTGCCAGCGGTCATTAAGCGGTGAGGTCCGCAATCCCCGCCCCGCCTTGGGCTGCTTGAATGGCCAGTGCAGGGCGAAGAGGTCCGACACGGCCTCTTGCATCCGCGCGGCCATATGCGCATCGCTTGCAGAATATGGATCGCACCGGGCGATATCGACCTCCCACAGATCCATGGGTGAGGCGTCGTCCGTGATCCAGTCTGCCAGAACCCGTCCAACACCCGCGGATGACATGATGCCGACGGAGTTCATCCCCGCTGCCACGAACAGACCATCCACGCCCGGAGCCTGCCCGACGAGAGGTTTGGTGTCAGCGGTGAAGCTCTCTGGTCCGTTCATGAAGTGCTGAATGCCAGCGGTTTCCAGTGCCGGGATCAGGTTCAGCGCCGCCTCCATGAAAGGGGTAAACTGGTCCCAGTCCTCGGGCATCTCAAGGAAAGGGCGGCTTCCTTCCGGCCCATGTGGATCCCAGCATTTGGCATCGGGTTCAAACCCGCCAATGACGAGCTTTCCGGTGTCACCCTTGACGTAGATCCCCCGGTCGAGGTCGCGCAATACCGGGAAGCCCGCGAATTCAGGGCGAGGCTCCGTCACCACATACATGTGCTCGACAGGCTGTATCGGCAGAGCCAGGCCCGCCGTCGCGGCCAGTTTCTTGGACCAGGCCCCGGCGCAAATCGCCACTTGGTCCGCCTGCATTTCGGTTCCGTCTGACAGCAGAACGCCAGTCACCCGCCCCTGCCTTGTTAGCAGCCGCTCCACGCCTGTGTTTTCCCGGATATCCACCCCACCAGCTTTCGCCGCGCGGGCATAAGCCATGCACAAATCCACTGGGTTGACGCTGGCATCTTCAGGCACTTCCATGACGCCCACCAACCCGGCCGGGTCCACACAAGGCACATCCCGGGCGAGATCCCCTGCCCCGACCATGCGAGGTGACAGGCCGAAATGTTGCCCAAGCGCCGCGATCCGGTGCAGCTCGTCCAGCCGTTCCGAAACACGCGCCAGCCAGTAGCCACCCGTCTTGCGGTAACCAGTCGACAGGCCCGTTTCGAACTCCAGCTTCGGAAACAGCTCACCCGCATACATCGCCAACCGCGTCATGTTGGGCGTGGCACGCAAAGGACCAACGATTCCCGCCGCGTGCCAACTGGTACCGGAGGTCAGTTGATTGCGTTCCAACACCACGACATCCCGCGCGCCTCTTAGCACCAGATGATAGGCAAGCGACAAACCAATCGCCCCGCCGCCAACGATGATGGTCCTGCTCATGGGCGCGTCCCCCGTTGACAGTTTCTTCGCACCCCGGCAGCGTCGTCGCTATGAAAATACACGCGCTTTGGTGCCATCCCCGATCCGTGTCGACCGCCTTTGAACGTATCATGCGGCAAAGGGGTGACCTGACCGTCCTGCACGAACCTTTCATGTATGACTACTACATCGGTGCGGGGAACAAACCGTTCGAGAATTTCGAGCCCGAACCGGGGCACCCGACGGACTACGCAGGCATCCGCGACATGATCCTGCGGCTTGGCGAAGCTGGTCCGGTCTTCTTCAAGGACATGGCCTATTACGTGCAGGACAGCCTGCCCGCTGACCCCGAGTTCATGCGCGCGATGAGCCACGCCTTTCTGGTGCGCGATCCGGCAGAAAGCATCTTGTCCTACCACCGCAAGGACCCGGGTTTCGCCTGCGAAGAGGTCGGACATGAGGGGCTGTGGCGTCTGTACGAACAGCTGCGAGCGGCCGGGCAGAAACCCGTTGTGATCCGCTCGGCAGCGTTGCGTGCGAACCCTGCGGGGCAGATGGCGCGCTACTGGAAAGCCGTGGGATTGAAGGACCGCCCCGGGGCGCTGAATTGGGATAGCGAAGTGCCCGAGGGATGGAAGTCGGTCGAGGCGTGGCACGCTGAGGTGCTGTCTTCGACAGGCATCAAACCGGCGGAGGACCGGGATTATTCCGCCGAACTGGCGGAGCTTGGTGCGCCCTACACAGACTATGACGCCCATCATCGACCGTTCTACGATCTGCTGTGTCGAGCGGCGGACGAGGATGCACATCAGAAGTAACTCCGATCTTCGGTCTCGGATTTCCGCCGCGCTATGTAGTCTTTCAGCGCCGCGTCTATGGCGGGGTCTAGGCCGGGGTCCCCGTAATCTGCTAAGCGCTCTTTCCACAGTGCATTTGCCCGCGCGGCCATGTCGAGCGCACCAGAACCGAACCATTGTTCATATGAGTTGTTGTCGGGCAGATCGGGACGGAACAGTGCGCCAAGGAAATTCGCCTGCGTATGGTCCGAGCCTAGGAAATGCCTGCCCGGCCCGGTGTCCGCAATCGCCTCCATTGCCTGCGCGTTCTCGGACAGGTCGATGCCGTCGAAGAACCGCGCAACCTTTCCGCAAAGATCTGCGTCCATCATGGTTTTTTCATAGCCTGTGACCAGACCGCCCTCCAGCCAGCCGGTCGCGTGGTTGATCATGTTGGCGCCCGCGAACATCGACATGAGCAGGCCCCACGTGCCTTCCTGCTGGCTTTGCCCATCCGGCAGTTTCGACGCGGAAAGCGTACCCACGGTATGAAACGGCACCCCGAGCCGCCGCGCCAGCTGCCCCGCTGCCAGAACCATCTGCCCCGCTTCCGGCGTGCCGAAGGTGGGGGCCCCGGTCTGCATCGACATGGTCGAGGCAAACGATCCCATCAGGCAGGGCACGCCGGGGTTGATCAGTTGCACCAGCGCCAGGCAGGCCATCGCCTCGGCCAGGACCTGCGCCAGCGTTCCAGCAACGGTCGTGGGGCTCATGGCCCCCGTCAGGGTCCAGGGCGTGCAGGCGACCGGCTGGCCGGCGCGGGCGTAGGTCTTCAACGCGCCGGACATGTTCGCATCCATGACCAAAGGCGCATTGGTGTTGGACACGCAATATAGCACCGGGTTTTCGGCCACATAGTCCTCACCGAACAGAATGCGCGCCATATCAATGGCATGGCCTGCCCGTTCCGCGCCAATGAATGCCCCCATAAAGGGCCGGTCGGACCACCGGATATGGGCGTAGAGCATGTCCAGATGCCGCTTGTTCGCGGGGAGGTCCACCGGTTCGCAGACCACGCCGCCGGAATGGTGCAGCCAAGGGATCATGTGGTGCAGCTTCACCAGATCGGTGAAGTCCTGGTAGCTGGCGTAACGCCGGCCACGGTCGAGGTCCTGAACAAAAGGCGGCCCCCAGGACGGGCACAGCACGCTGGCACTGCCGCCGACGCGCACCGATTTCGCAGGATTACGCGCGTGCTGTATGTATTCGGCGGGCGCCGATGCGGTGATGATCCGACGACAGAATCCAGGCGCGAACCGAACCCGCGTACCATCCACATCGCAACCGGCGTCAGCGAAGATCTGTAAGATCTCGGGATCGTCGTGAAACTCCATCCCGGTATCTGCAAGGATGCGGTCGGCGTTGGCCTCGATCAGCTCCAGCCCTTCTTGCGATAGAACCGGCAGCGGCCCGATCTTTCGATCGACATAAGGCACTCGAATGGTGTTGCTCTGCGCCACCCTCCTCTTGCCACGTCTCGCCATGCCAAACCCCTGTTTCTTCTTGTAAGAGCTTGACCGCAACCCTTCACGCACGGCAAACAAAACCACACAGCATTAGGAATTCTTATGATGCAGGCGAAACTCTCGTCCCGGCTGCTTTCCGACAAGAACCTCGTGACGGCGCTGGAGGTCTTCGTGGCGATTGCCGAAACCCGGCAGGTCACGATGGCGGCGAAGCTGCTTGGCATCACGCAATCAGCGGCCTCACAACAGCTGGCTTCGCTGGAAGACGCCTGTGACGCCCGGCTGGTGGATCGGTCGGTCAGGCCACTCAGGCTGACACAAGCGGGCGAGCTTTGCCTGCGCCACGCGCAGCGTATCCTGAACAGCATAGAGGACCTTGCCACCTCTATGCGCCATGAGGGGCCGCAACCCATCAGCGTGCTGCGCGTCGGTATGCTGGCCTCGATCGCCACGACGCTGACGCCGCCGCTCGTCAACCTGACGAAGACCGATTTCGGGGTGGAGGACCTGACACTCCATGCCGGTCAAAGCGGCGACCACGAGGCGCTATTGCGCAGCAAACGCGCCGATC
Organism: Nioella aestuarii; assembly: GCF_050896395.1. Lineage (NCBI taxonomy): Bacteria > Pseudomonadati > Pseudomonadota > Alphaproteobacteria > Rhodobacterales > Paracoccaceae > Nioella > Nioella aestuarii. The sequence continues at coordinate 139,658 of NZ_JBPBBA010000001.1, forward strand.
TGGTCGTTACCTCGAACCCGTTCTACGACATGGACGGGCTGGAACGGCATGACGTCCTGACAGAGACCTTCCTGCTGGTCCTGCCCGAACATTATCGGGGGCCAAGCGGGTCGCTCTCAGAAATCCTGCAACACCTGCCGCTTGTCCGCTTCGCCGCCACGACAAGTGTCGGACGCCGGACGGAACAGCATCTGCGACGCCTCAAGCTGGCAGTGCCTCGGGTCATTCAGGCGGACCGGTCCAGCATGGTCACGGCCTGCGTGGCGCAGGGGTTGGGCTTTACCATCCTGACGCCGAGCCTGTTGATCGACGGGTTCGTGGAGCAAATGCCGCTTTCGCTGCGCCCGTTGCCAGCAGCCAGCTTTTCGAGGTCAATCACCGTGGTGGCCCGCGCAGGGGAACTGGGCGACTTGCCACAACAGGTCGCGCGCATGGCTGCCCGGACACTGGACAGCCAGGTCACCCGCCAGATGGGAACGGTCGGGCGCGAGGCGCTGCAGCTACATTAGCTTTCCGCCTGAAAGGCCCGCAGCAAGTCCATGCGGGTGATGATCCCGACCAGCCTGCCATCCTGCATCACCGGGTATCGCCTGTGGTTGCTTTCCAAAAAGCGTTGCGCCGCCGTGACGACACCCATACCGGTGTCTAGCGTCTCCACCTTCAAGGTCATGTAGCCCGAAACAGTATCGCCAAGCTCTTGATGGTAGTGGGCGTGCAGCACCGCGCGGAAGCAGTCCTTGGCGGTCAGGATGCCCACCAGACGGCCCAGGTCATCGACCACCGGTGCAGCAGAGATATCATGCTCGATCAGTGTCGCGACAGCGCGGGTGATTTCCAGACCCGGTGCCAGTGTCACGAGGTCCCGGCTCATGTAGCGGTCGATTGTTGCGCCTTGGGTCATTCGGGCGCCCTCCGGTTCGGGCAAGACTCACATGCCCCGCAGGAGAGACCACCGCAACTGCCCTTGATCGGTTTGCCACCCATCATCAGGCCCACACCAAGGCCAAGGGCAGCCAGCAAGAACACGGCCAGTACAGCAAAAAAGACCCCCATCAGCCACGCCCCCCGATCTCTACGAACCCGCGCGCCGCACCCGTCACGGACACCGCGCCGCCCTGTGCCACAAGCACAGCAGACAGCCCTGCGTCACGTGCGTGGGACAGGGCCCGGTCTGTCCCCATCACGAACAACGCCGTTGCCAGACCGTCCGCCATCATCGCCTGATCATGGAAGACCGAGACGGAGGCCAGTGTGTCCCCCGCTGGCGCGCCGGTGCTCGGGTCGATGATATGGCCATATCGCCCACCACTGCCCACGCGATAGCTCTGATCCCACAGCCCGGACGTCGCCACCGCCAGCCCTTGCAGACGCGCAACGCCCGCAAGACCGCCTGCACCATCTTCGATCCCCACCTGCCACGGGCGGCCGTCGGGATGCTGACCGCGCGCAATCACTTCGCCGCCCAGTTCCAGAACGAAATTGCGGGCACCCGCGGACTCCAGCCCATTTGCCATTCTGTCCAGCGCATGGCCTTTGGCGATGCCGCAGAGGTCAAGCGTGACATCAATGTTTTCCCGGGTCAGCCGATTGCCGGTCAGCGCCAGGGCCTGCCACCCCACGTTTTCGCCCCCGTGGATCGGACCAAACCCAAAGCGAGCGACCAGCGGCCCAACCGCGGGATCGAAGGCCCCGCCAGTTTCGGCCGCGATTTGCAGGGCGGCCTGCGTTGTATTAACCACGGCATCAGACAGGGAGGCTTGACCGGCCCGGTTGAAAACCGACAGTTCCGATCCGGCCAGATAGGGGGACATTTGTCCATCCACCTCGGCCACGACCTGCCCAATCAGGTTCGCGATATCCCCTCCGGGCAGATCAGCCGCGAACATCCCCCGCCAGTAAGATCCGAAGGCCTCCCCCCCAAGCACCTGCATATCAGAGGCCACGGCAGGTCGCGCGGCGAAGGTAGCGGCGGAAAGGGCAAGGAAATGGCGGCGGGTCAGGGTCATGGGTCAGCTCGCAAAATCGTCGAAGAAGATGGCATCCGGCTCGACCCCAAGGTCGTCCAGCATTGTGATAACGGCCTGCATCATCAGGGGTGGACCGCAGAGGTAGTAGTCGCAGGCATCGGGAGCGGGATGGGTGCCCAGATAGGCGCGCAGGGCAACGTCATGGATAAAGCCCGTCTCTCCGGTCCAACCGTCATCTGGTTGCGGATCGGACAGGGCGACTGTCCAGCTGAAATTCGGATGCGCGGCGGCAAGCGCCTTGAACTCGTCGTCATAAAACAGGTCCGACCGGCTACGTGCGCCGTAGAAATATGACATACGGCGCGGTGGCGCGGTCCCGGCCAATTGCTCATGCGCGATGGCCCGCAAAGGAGCCATACCGACCCCGCCGCCGATCAGCACAATCTCTCGATCAGAGGGGCGCACACGGAAGGAGCCGTATGGGCCAGCAAGTGCCAGACGGTCGCCGGGGTTCAGCCCGAAGAGGTAGGAAGACACCACGCCAGGCGGCACACCTGGTTTGCCAACGGGCGGCAGGGCGAGGCGGATATTGAAAACGACCTTGCCAGCATCTTCTGGCCGGTTGGCAATCGAATAGGCGCGCGACACCGGATCTGGGCTATGGGCGGACAAGGATCGCAGGCCGCGACGATCCCAGATGCCCGCGAAATCACCTGCATCGACATTTGCAAAATCCAGCGCATAGGCCGGGGCCGTCAGTTGTCCGTATTCCCCGGCGACGAAATCGAAATCCGCCCCGTCAGGCAACGCCAGAACCAGCTCCTTGATCAGCGGCGCAAGAGAGCGGTTCGACAACACCTCGCAATCATAACGATCCGCCGACAGGACATCGTCAGGCACCTGCACAGCCATAGGTCCACGCAGGACGGTCTGGCAGGCCAGGCGTTCTCCCCTGTCCGTGGCGGGCTTGCCTAGCGTCCCTGTCTCGGTCGCAAGTGGCACTCCGGGGTTCTCGACAACCACCCGGCACAGCCCACAGGTTCCCGCCCCGGCGCAACCCGACGGCATCGGAATGCCCCCCGCCTTCAGCGCGTCGAGCAGCTTCTCGCCCGTCCGCGCCTCAACCTCTCTTCGCCCGTTCACCGTCAGGCGCACGGGGCGCGATGGCACCAGCACCGCGCGCGCAGCCATGACGCCAAGCGCCAGCGCCATGATCAGCGCAACCATCAGCAGGGTGGCAAGCAGGATCTGGGTCATGGCGCGGCCATCGTGGCAAAGGCGGTGAAGGCCATGGACATAAGGCCCGTGACTATGAAGGTCATGCCAAGCCCACGCAGCCCGGCGGGCATGTCGGCATAGGCCAGCCGTTCGCGGATCGCGGCCAAAGCAACAATGGCCAACGCCCATCCCACACCGCTGCCGAAACCAAAGACGATGGATTCCCCAAACTCATAGCTGCGTTCCGCCATGAACAGGCTGCCACCCAAGATGGCGCAGTTGACCGTGATCAGAGGCAGGTAGATGCCAAGCGCCGCGTAGAGCGCCGGGACGAAACGATCCAGCACCATTTCCAGCACCTGAACCATGGCGGCGATGACCCCGATAAAGGCGATGAGCCTCAGGAAGGTCAGGTCCACATCGCCCACGCCGATCCACCCCCATGCCCCCGGTGCCAGCAGCACATTCAGGATCAACTGGTTGACCGGCACCGTGATTGTCAGGATCACGATGATCGCCGCCCCAAGGCCAAGCGCTGTTTCCACCCGTTTTGACACGGCCAGGAAGGTACAGACCCCCAGAAAGAAACTGAGGATTAGGTTGTCGGCAAAAACCGCGCGCAGGAAGAGATCGGTCATGACAGAGCCTCCTCCCGGTCCACATGGGCAGCGGCGGGCTCCACCTGTTCCACCCGCCAGCTTCGCAGCGCCCAAACCAGCAGGCCAAGCAGCATGAAGGCCGAGGGGGCCAAAAGCATGAAGCCAAAGGGCCGATACCAGCCACCATCGGCCACAGTCGGGAAGATGGTCGCGCCGAACAACGTACCGAAGCCCAGAAGTTCCCGCACGAAGGCGATGACCATCAGGATCGCTGAATACCCCGCGCCATTGCCAAGCCCATCAAGGATGCTGGGGCCAACAGGGTTCGACATGGCAAAGGCCTCGGCCCGGCCAAGAACGATGCAGTTGGTGACGATCAGCGACACGAAAATCGAAAGTCGCTGACTGATCGCATAGGCATAGGCTTGCAGGATCAGATCCGCGACGATGACCATAGCGGCGATGATGGTGATTTGCAGGATCAGCCGGATCTGCGCGGGGATATGGCGGCGGATCAGCGAAATGACGGCGCTTGAGGCCATCAGCACGGCGGTCAGTGCAAGGCTCATGGTCAGGGCGGTTGTCATTGAGGTCGTGACCGCCAGCGCCGAGCAGATTCCGAGGATCTGAACCGTTACCGGATTGTCCCGCAAGAGCGGATCAAGGAGAGGTTTCAGAGCGGCTCTCATGGCAGATCCCCGCTGCGCAGGGCATCCAGAACCGGCCCGAACCCTAGCGGCCCAACCCAGAAGCGGATCATGTTCTGCACCCCGTTGGAGCTGCGGGTCGCGCCAGTGATCGCATCAACCTCGTATTCCGTCGTGCCCCCACCCCGAACCACGGCAACGCGGATTTCGCCCGCCTCGTCCATCAACTGCGTTCCCGGCCACTGCGCCAGCCAGCCCGGCGTCTGGATCGTGGCCCCAAGACCCGGCGTTTCGCCCTGCTCGGTGATCGCCAGCCCCACCACGGTGTTCAGATCAGGCCCAAGCGCCAGATAGCCCCGGATCGTCGATTGATAGCCCTGCCCAAAGACCGGCAGGATCACCAAGACCAGATCACGCCGTTCACGGGCCATAAAGATCTGTTGCAAATCAGGCCGGGTGCCGATGCCCGCGATGTCGTCCTCCGAGGCCAGGTCAGTGACCTGCGCAGGATCAACCGCGTCAGCCAATGACACGTCGCGCAAGTCAATCGTCAGCACCTCAAGGCTGTCGATCCCCGTGCCCGGCAATACCTCGGCCAGCCCCGGCGTTTCGGCAATCAGCGCCTCCAACCTAGCGCGGCGTTCGGCTTCTCGGTTGGCGTCGAGCCTCGGCCCAAGCAGCACCGCCGCGCTGGACACGGCAAGGGCGGCTGCCAGCGACACGAAAAACGCCATGGCCAGCGTCTTGCCCCTGCTGTCATTCGGGGCCGCCAGCAAACGTTGCCACAAGGATACCGGGTTCAGATCAGGCATGTCGCCGCTCCCTTGCCAGACGCTTTGTCGCGAGCGCCGCGTAGTCGATTGTGGGCGCAAACACCTGCGCCAGAAGCACCGCGAATACGGTGGCGCGTTCCGCCCCTGCCAGCCCCTCTGCCCCGGTCAAAAGGGCGATAAGCCCCCCGCCAAGCAGCCCATAGGCCAGCCGCGCCACCCTTGTTGTGGGCGCACAGACCGGGTCTGCCAGAAGCATCACCAAGCCAAATCCGGCACCGCCTGCCAACAGGGCGCTGTCCCATGGCGCGCCGATCAGGGCCATGACGCCAAATATGCCAGCGACACTTCCGACCAGCACAGGCAGAGGCAGGATTCCAAGCGCCAGCAGCAGTGCGGCTGAGGTGCCCGAGGCCAACAGCATGGTCGTCTCGGACCCCGGCCCCTCGGTACCGGGCCCTGTCAGAAACACCATCGCCAAAGCGGCTGGTGCAGCCCCAACCACGTTCCGGCCCCATCCGCCGAAGATCAGATCGGCCAGTACGATGCCAAAGCTCGCCCCAAGCGCCAGCTGCACCGGCGACAACCCATTCGGGGCCAGCACCGCCATTGCAACGGCCAGCACAGCGCCACTGGGCGACCATGGCACCCCGCGCAGCCTGCGAAACAGAAGCTGCCAAAGGGTGGCCACGGCCAGAACCGATCCCATGCGCAGCACAGCTTCGACGCCTTGGTCCACCACCACGACAGCCGCAGGCGGCAACAGGGCTGCGGCCATCGCCCACCCCATCATGTCCCGAGACCAGAGCCCTTTTGCGATCATGCTGCCTCCAACCGGTCCAGAATCGCCCGCAGGCGAATGCCGAAATCCTCGATGCCGCCGGACAGGTAAGTGGCCAGCGCCATGTCTTCCTCCAACAGGCCCAGAACCCCCATCCGCTCTGCTTGCTCAACCTCGCCCACGCTTAGCGCACGCAGGAGCGCCACGGCGGGGAAATCGGGGCCAAGTGATCGGGCAAGTGCCGCGTTCGGAATCAGCGCAGACCGCTTTAGAGCCATCCCCTTTCGGGTATGAAGCGTGGGGGCGTGTCGTGGGATCAAGCTGACCTGTAGATGCCTGCGCCGCAGAAAACGCCCTTCCTGTCCGGTCAGCATCGGTCCTGACAGAACGCGATAGGCGGGGTTGTTGGCTTCGCGACCGGCCAGAGCCTCTATGTCGGTTCCGATTGGCACACGTAGAAGCCGCGGATCCGTCGCCGCGGCCCCCGCGACCGACACCACCCTGTCTGGCGGCAAAGCGCCTTCGCGCAGCAATTGCCCCAAGGCCAGCACATCGGCATATCCGATCTGCCAGACGGGGTGCGCCATAGAGGCAGGACAAAGCCGTTCAACATGCACACCCGGCATTCCGGCAGGGTGCGGCCCCCTGAACGGAACGACGTGAACCTGATCGCTGATCCGGGCAAGTTCGGCACCAGGGGCCTGACAAACAAAAATAGGGCCAGAGCCAAGACGGCCAAGCCCTTGCAGCCCAGCATTGAAATTCCCCGCCTCTGCGCGGATCAGGGGCGCGGGATCGACCGCGCCTGGATCTGTCGCAATCGCGGTCACGACGATAGCGGACGGTGTTTCTTCTGGATGCGGGACATACCCGAATGGTCTGCGCAATATGGTGGTCCAGAGCCCGCTTTCCAGCATCAAGCGACGCTGGCCCTCTGGGGTGTCTGCCTTCGAGACATCAAAACGACGAGCTTCGCCTACGCCGCGCCGGATCACGATCCGGGACACCTGGCGCCGTGCCCCGATTACGATGTCCTCCACCGTGCCATTGACCGGGCTGACCACCACTCTTTCGGGTAGCGCGTGATCGTGCAGAACGGCTTGCCCGGCCACCACGGCATCCCCTTCTGCCACCACGCCACGCAGTTTCAGACCCGGATAATCCGCCCCGATCAGCCCGACGCAATCAGGTAGCGTCGCCACCCCGATCTCCTGCCGGGGGGGGCTGTCATCTGGCAGTTTGACACCTTTGACACGGGGCAATTCGGGATACTCCAGCTGGATTGGACACGGCCGCTTCTGCCTACCTTACCCGGTATCCGCCTACCCCGGATTGATGGAGGTCAAAGCCGGCCCCACCACAATCACCCATATTGGCACTACCGCTGTTCCCGCCCTGAAGGAGACTGCCATGAAGACTATGCGCGCCAGCCTGCTGGCCCTATTGACTGCCCTTTTGCCCACTGCCCTTCCCGCACAGGAAGGCGGCACCGCAGCCGCCGTTCAAGCCTGGGTTCAATCGGCCCACGGCGATGCCGCCGCCGAAGCCTTTTCCCATTGGAATGATGAGGATGAAGTACCGGGGGTCTGTGCGGTCTGTCATTCCGGGGCCGGGTTTCGCGATTTTCACGGGCTGGACGGCACCGCTGTGGGGGTGATTGATCAGACCATCGCACCGGGTGGCGTTGTTGACTGTGACACCTGCCACGCAGACGGCGCCGATGCTATCACCGAGATAACCTTCCCCTCGGGCGTCACTATGACGGCCTTGCCCAATGCGGGCACTTGCCTGACATGCCATCAAGGCCGCTCCTCTGGCCCGACGCTGCAGGGACAGCTGGCCGGGATGGATCCGGACGCCGCGAATGGTGAGCTTCGCTTTGTGAACCCCCACTACGCGGCGGCGGGCGCAACGACCTTCGGGTCAGAAGTTGCGGGGCTCTATGAATACATGGGCCGGACCTATGACGGCCAGTTCAGCCATACCGGGCCGATCACCACCTGTTCCTCCTGCCATGATCCGCATTCGCTGGAGGTTGTTACAACCGGCTGCGTCAGCTGCCACGAAAACGCAGACCCCGCGACGATCCGGATTTCCCGCATCGACTATGACGGGGATGGCAACATCACCGAAGGCATCGCCGCCGAAGTCGAGGGGCTGCGCCTGATCCTGGCTGCTGAAATCGCCGCCTATGCGGAAACGGTCGCAGGTGCGCCGATCCTCTATGAGCTGCACAGCTACCCGTATTTCTTCAACGACACCAACGGAAACGGCGAAGTCGATGAGGGCGAGGCGATCTATCCCAACCAGTATTCCAGCTGGACGCCACGCCTTCTTGCGGCTGCCTATAACTTCCAGTTCGTGACGCGAGATCCGGGCGGCTATGCCCACAACCCGAACTACACGCTACAGGCGATCCACGACAGCATTGTGGACCTTGCCCAAGCTTCTGGCCGCCCGGTGCCCGAAATTAACCGGCCATGAGTCGGCAATGACCCGGCGGCGTCACAACCCGCCCGCCGGGTCGATCAGCCCTTCGCGCAGCGCGTAGGCGATCAGTTGCGCGACGGAATGCACGTCAAGCTTCTGCATCAGGCTGGTGCGGTGGCGATCGACGGTCTTGGCACTGATTCCAAGCGTTTCAGCAATTTCCTTGTTGGATTGACCAGACACGATCAGGTTCAGCGTCTGTCGTTCCCGCGCCGTCAATTCCGGTGCCTCGGGCGCATTTTCCAGCATTGTCACCAGGCTCGATGCGATATGACGTCGCCCACGCAGGATGTTGGGCAGCTGTTGATAGAGCTCTGTATTGTCTTCGCCTTTCGAGAACAGACCATCTACGCCACTGGATACCAGTTCGCTGATCTTGCCCACGGACATGACGCCGGTCAGGATCACGATTTTCGTATCGGGCGACCAGCGGCGCGCCTCCAGCAGCACCTCCAACCCGCCCGCATGGGGCATCTGCACGTCGAGCAACAGCAGATGCGGCCGATGCTGGCGAACGGCTGATATGGCCTGCAACCCGTCCGCTGCTTCGGCCACCACGCCGATGCCGTCAGTTTCCACCATTCCGGGGGTTTCCAGCGCGGTGCGCAACCCCGCCCGTACAATGGCATGATCGTCTGCAATAACAGCGTGAAATCTTGGCTCAGGCAAACTAAGCTCCCCTCATTATCTTTCGAAAAGGCAATCTGTTGCGGGCGATCCTATCATTCCTTGTGGTCTGTGCGACCCTGCTTTTCACGACTTTGCCAGCCGCTGCGCAGATGCCCCCGGTGATGGAGGTCGATCCGGCCTATTCTTCGCCCAATATCGCGCCCGCCATGCGCTTTGCCCGCGATGTGGGGCAGCCAATTGCAGATATCGTAACCGCCTATATGGACGGCGCGCTGAGCGGCGATTTTGAGGCCGTGACCGCGCCCGCTGCCCCCTACCAACCGATCTGGGCGCTGACCGAATTGCTGAACATCGCCCCAGATGAAGGCCGCCCGCCGGATGCCTGGATCCTTGCGTCGGACACTCACGGCCTTGTGGCGCTTGACGTGTTCCTTGTCCGCGACGGCGGCGCGACCGAGCAGTTGCTGGCCCACGATATCCGCGAGTCCTTCGACCCGTCCGATTTCAGCGCGACACGACTAAGCAGCGCACCGGTAGAGCTGGCCGCAGGGGAGCGGGCGCTGCTGATGGTGCGTATGACCTATGGCGCGACTGATCTGGTGGATCTGAGCCTTGAGACCCCGGCCGATCATCAGGCCCGCACCTTCACGGACGGCCTGACGCTGGCCGGGTTCTATGCCTTTCTGGCCTCCTGCATCCTGTTCTTCGCGGTCTTCAGCGCCACCATGCGCAGCGATGTGGGCGGAGCTTACGCGGGGCTTCTGGCCCTTGGGCTGATCTTCATCGCCTATATCGACATTCTGTTATTCCGCTTCCTCTATCCCACCCATCCCACGTGGCACCTGCCGGTTGGCCTGTCGCTGCTCTATGCGCTTTGCGCGGCAGGGTTTGCCACTGCAGCCCTGTCCCTGACCCGGTTTGCCACGAAACCGAAACTGAAACGGGCCTTTCAGGGCCTTGCGGTGGTCTCGATCATCGCCATCGCCCTGGTCTTCATTCTGCCGCCCGAAATCATGGCCCCCGTCTCTTATATCCTTCTGGTATTGATGCTTGGCTCTCATCTAGTGGCGGGGTTCCATTGGGACATGATCACCGGCGCGCGCAGGCCGGTGTTTCGCGTGGTGGTGCTGGTGGCGTTCGTCGGGCTTGGCCTGCTGATCCTGCTGGCACTGGCGCGGCTTGGCTCGGTCGAGATCCCGATGAATTGGGCGATCAAAGCGATCTACGCGATCATTGCCTTTGGCACCATGTCGGGCCTCTCCGTGGGACTGATCGACATGCGCCGGGAACATGCGGCAGCGCTGGAACGAGAAATGGTCGCGCTTCAGAAAGAGGCGGAAACCACGCGCGAATTGCTGGAGGCCGAGCGCAATTACAGCCATGCCCGAGATCTGGCGGATCGGCGGCGGCAGCAACTGGCCACCATGTCACATGACATCCGGCAACCACTGGCCTCGCTGCGCATGACGATGGAAACCATGACCCGCGACCAGTCACCCGAGATCCGCGAACGCCTGTCCGAGGCGTTTGATTACATGCATGACCTCGCGCTTGGACATCTGGAAGATAGCCGACCGGAGGATGACCTGCCCGGCGATCCACCACCACCGGAACCAGAAGACGCCACCGACCCCTATGCCCTGTCGCTGATCCTGAACACGGTTGCGCAGATGTTCAGGGAAGAAGCCGTGTCGAAAGGGTTGCGACTGCGTGTTGTGCCCTCCTCTCTCGGTGTGACCGTGCCGCCTCTCATCCTGATGCGGATTGTGTCGAACCTTGTGTCGAACGCGGTGAAATACACCACCGAAGGCACGGTTCTGGCGGGGGTGCGCCGCTTGCAAGACGGGGCCAGGGTTGATGTTCTGGACACAGGGGTTGGCATGACGGCGGAGGAATTGGAAAGCTTTCGCCAGGCATGGTCGTCAGGCGAAACGAGCACTGGGCACGGGCTCGGTCTCTCGATCTGTCACGAGCTGGCCGCGCAGCACGGGCTGGACCTGAGCGTCACCTCCAGCCCCGGAAAGGGCACTGTATTTTCTCTGCGGTTTCCGGCAGGCCGCGTGGTAAAAGAGGCATCATGATGCGCCTACCTGTTTTGTTCCTTTGCGTAACCCTCCCCCTCGCGGCCATGGCCCAGACAGAGGTTGAGGGTGTTGGCCCCGTCACGGAAGGCGAGGTTGATGCCTTTGTCGTGGCCGATACAAACCGGGACGGGCTTCTCAGCTTTCCCGAGTTCCGCGAGTTCGTGCGCCAGATGGCTCGCACCGGCCAGCCTACGGCCCGGCTGATCCGCAACTTTGCCGCCTATCGTATTGCCTTTCGGCGTGTGGATGTGAACGAGGACGGGTTTGCCAGCCCGTCAGAGCTGCGAAGTGCCGACGACGATTTCCAAGAAAACGGCTAGGGCGTCTGCCGATTGGGGGAATGGCCCCATGTCACCGCGAATGCGACGGGCTTAGATCTGTTTTCAGCTTCACCAGGAAACAGGGACAGACCACCATGAACCGCCCATTCTCTCTCACCGCAGTTACCGCCGCACTGGCCATCGCCATGCTGCTTCCCATTGCCGCCGCAGTAACCCTTTCCGTCACGCTACCTGCTTCGGCCCTGACCTTCGAGATCAGCACTTCGCAGGCGAAGTAGCGCCGTTTGGGGGATCGACCCCATGCCCAGTTGACCGGCTGATTGCTAGCTTTCTTTCATCACCACCACTGACCCGAAAGACCGATCCCATGACCAAATTCATTCTCGCCACCCTTCTGGCGCTTTCCGCCGCTCCTGTCCTTGCCCAATCCGCTACCGGAGCAAACAACTATGTCGCCAATCCCGGCATACCGAATGCCGATACCGGCCCGCGCTATTGCCCCGAACTGGCGGATACCGAGCACCCGTTCCGCATTCGTTGCCCCTCCTGGCCCGAACCTACCAACGTGTCCATCTTTGGCTCGATCGAGACTCGTGTCGGGCAGGGTGTTGTCGGCGAGAATCCGGGTGTTCTTGTAGAAGACGGAAGACAGCTCGGCAGCGCTTACCGCAATCCGGCAGAGGAGGACGATCAGGACTGAACCAACCCCGCGCATTCCGCGTCATGCAGCCCCGCTGGCCCTCCGCTGGCGGGGTTTTCCTTTGCGGCCCTGTAGATTTGGGGGATCGACCCTATCCAGTGCGGGGATGCGGCGGGGTAGCCTGACATCAGAACCCGCCCCAGTCAGAAAGGTCGCTGCCATGCCCAGACCCAACCGCCGCCAGCTGCTGTTCCTACCTGCGCTTCTTTGGACCTTGCCAGCGACCGCAGACCTCATCCCTACACACCCGGCTACCAGCACTGTCCTGCCAATGCAGACCGGTATCACGCCTGGAACCTATCTTGGGCAATGGTCCGATGGCAGCGATTTGCGTAATATCCTGCGGGTGATCGGGCCGGACATGATCACCTTGCAGCGACAGGGATATTCCTCACCTCCGGTGCCATATCAGCGGGTTGCCGAGGACAGGTTCCAAAGCGGCACGGGACATACCGTGACAATGCTGAGCCCCACCCGGCTGCGCTGGACCAGCCCCGGCGGCATCAGCGTGATCTACGATCTGCAATAACCGGCTCTCAGCTCTCGGCCTTGATCGCGCGGTCCAGCATCAGCCGGAACGCCTTGGCCCCGGCGTCCAAACCAAGATCGATGTAAGGCGTCACCGGGTCTTTCATACCCTTGTGGACCTCCTCCAGAACATCCTTGTCTTCGAGGAATGCCATCCGTGCGCCATCATTCATATACTCGGAAATCGCCTGGTCCTCGGCATGATCATTGCGATGCTGGAACCAGAAATATCGGGTTCGATCCTCATCAATCGGGGTCATGAAGTTGTACGAGATGTTGACGAAAGTGTCTTCAACCTGAGGCTTGTCATAGCCCCCCGTTCCAACGGGCGTGTAAATCGACTTGTTCACCCCGATGGCGGGCATACACATCTCGTAATGTTGCAGCCGGTCACAGTCCCCATCGAACCGCACCAACTTGGCGTAATAGGGCGAGGGCGGCTTCTTTTCGATCCAGCGGGACACGACGACGCCGTTGTCGTGACGGTCGATATTCAGTGGCTCGTGATCCGTGCCCGCACCGGCAAAAGACGTGACATGCACCCAGGCCACGTGGCTGGGATCCAGCAGGTTGTCGCACACCCACAGGTAATGACAGTCGATATCCATAACCCCGCCATCGGTCTTGCCCCATGTAGGATCATCAAAATTGGGGATGTTGAATATGGTATCGGGGTTCGCCAGATCCGGGTCACCCATCCAGATCCAAAGCAAACGGTAGCGATCTACCACCGGGTAGGACTTCACCACCGCCCGGCGCGGGGTCATGCCGCGCTGTGTGGGGCTGTCGGTACACGTCCCGGTGCAGTCGAAGGTGAGGCCGTGATAGCCGCATTCGACCGTGTCGCCGATCAGGTTGCCCTTCGACAGGGGCAGCTTGCGATGCGGGCAGGCGTTTTCCAGCGCCACCGGTGTGCCGTCTTCCTTGCGATAGAAGACGATACGTTCACCCAAAAAGGTTTCCGCCTTCAGCTCGCGGCCCACATCCTTGCTCCAGGCGGCAACATACCAGCAGTTTCTCAGATACATGGGCGGCGTCCTTTCTTGGGTGGCTGCCGCCTATCCTGCCGGAAAGCGGCAATCGGCGCTATGGGGCAGTGGTAATGTAGCCATTAGGCGGGCTAATCTTTGGGGGCCATTGACTCTGGCATATCCGGTTCCGCCTCAACTTCGGACGTAATCCATGACAGGAAGCTCTGGACCTTCTTGCTATCCATGCGGTCGTGGCGCACCACCAGCCAGTAAGAAAGGGGCGATTGCGTGATCTCGGAAAAGGGGCGAACCAGACGCCCGTCGAGCAGCGCGTCAATGACCAGCGGCTTGCGTCCCAAAGCAACGCCCAGACCCTGAATTGCCGCCTGGACCACCAGGTTCGACTGCCCAAAGCGCCGCGACATCGCCGGTTTCGGAAGAGCCAGGCCACAGTTGCGCGCCCAGAACTCCCATGTGGGGGCTGCATTGCCGAAGCTTTCGTTTTCATCATGCAGCAGCGTGTGATGGGACAGATCGCCTATTTGCCTAAGGCCGCGCGTTCCTTCCAGCAAGGCAGGCGCACAGACGGGCGTCAGGCTTTCATGCATAAGATGTTCGACATGAAAGCCGGGGTAATCGCCAAGCCCGTAGCGAATACCAATATCAGCATCAGCGGCAGAAAACGGGTGCTGGCCGGTATCCGTCGCGATAGATACGGCCAGATGCGGATGCGCAGTGTCGAAGTTGAGCAACCGGGGAAAAAGCCACGTAAAGGCGAACCCCGGCAGGCAACTGATGACAATGGTGTTTTCTGACCGTGTCCGGTCTCGCAGCTGTGCGCAGACATCCGAAATGCGCCCCAACCCGTCCGAGATTGCGCGGGCCAGCTGATCGCCCTCTCTGGTCGGTTGTGATTTGCGCGCTCCGCGGATCAACAGCTCATGCCCCAGCCATTCCTCCAGCGTCTTCACATGCTGGCTGACGGCGCTTTGGCTGACGCCAAGCTCCTGTGCGGCTGCGGAGAAGCCAGACAGACGCACGACCGCCTCGAAGGCGCGCAGGGCAGAGAAGGGAAGATTGATGATCATATAAGTCAGCCTAATGAAACCCATTAAGGGAATCAAATAGCAGCAAACAACCGCTACGACCTAGGCTGAACACAAGAACCGTCAAGGGAATGACCCCCAATGCCGAACATGTCCCCCGAAAAAGGCGCTGTGAACCTATTGCTGAACTGCGCCCACGCAGCAGAGGGAGACAAGTTGCTGATCGCCTATGAGCCCGCGGAATACGGCTATTTCGATGCCGATGCCGTTGGCGTCGTGGCCCGAGCGGCTGAACAGTTGGGGTTGGTGGTCGATGCGGTCGATGTGGGTTTCAACCCGGGCAACCCGCATCTCGCGCCGGAGCTTTTGTCCCGGTTTGAAGCCGCCGATATCATCCTTTTCCTCGCCCGGCTCGGCGATCAGCTGCGCTTTTCCGAGATGCCACAGGGCAAGAAGATCATCGTCAGTTTTGCATTGTCGCGGGAACTCTTTGGATCGGGCTTTGCCAATGGCCACCACGCGGCGTTCCTGGAACTTAAGGCCGCCGTTAACACCGCGCTGGACAGGGCCGAGCAGGTTCGTATCACGTGCCCTCTTGGCACCGAGATCACCGGGCGGCCCGAGATGAACCTGACGGCAAGCGGCGACACCACCGTACTGCGCTTTCCCATGTCCGTTTTCACCCCTGTGCCCGCGCACAGCTTTTCTGGTCGCGCCGCAATGACCTTCCTCACCGGCACCGGCTCGAAATATTACGACGACTACACGCCCGAATTCACCGCTCCTGTTATTGCGCTGATGGAAAACGGACGCCTGACCGGGTTCGAGGGGGCACCGCAGGATGTCGCCCGCGCCGAGGCCCAATATGACCGGGTGGCGGGGATGTTTGGCATTGACCGCAACTTCGTCCATTCCTGGCACGCAGGCATTCACCCCGGCTGTGGCTACCCTTGGGACATGCGCAAGAACTATGAACGGTGGGGCGGGGCGGCTTTCGGCAATCCACGAATTCTGCATTTCCACACCTGCGGCACCTATGCGCCGGGTGAGATCAGCTGGAACATCTTTGACCCCACGATCGAGCTGGATGGCGTGGCGCTGTGGGAAGAGGGCACGTTCCGGGCCGAGCGGCTGCCCGGCGGATCGGAAATTTTCGCCCGTTATCCTTGCGTGGCGACCTTGTTTGACAGACCCAACCGCGACATCGGCTTGCGGGCAGTTGGATGAAGGGCTTGATCTTACCGTCAGGCGCTCCATAATCGTTTGTTAATGGGGCCGGTGTGAGACGACCCCATGGTGCGGAGCACTCCCGTCTCCGGCGCCGGACATGACCGAGATGGCGCCCGCAAAGGCCCCCGGCACCGGCAGAACTCATGGACATCCAACAATGACTCAAGGCATTGTCACGCCCCTTACTCAGGCGCTTGCAGAGGGCAAGCTGACCCGAGAGGAACTCAAATCCTTCATGCAACGATCCGACGGCCCGGCGTTCCGTCGTCTGGCCCTGTGGGTGCTGGTTCTGGCGGGCACCACCACGCTTATCGCGCTGGCTTTGGACAGCTGGCTGATCTGGCCGGCCATGTTCCTTCAAGGCATCGTGCTGGTGCATCATTTTTCGCTGCAACATGAATGCGTGCACTACACCGTGTTCCGCACCCGCAAGCTGAATGACATCGTCGGCCAGATCTGCGGGCTGATCATCCTCTTGCCGCATCGGTTCTTCCGGTACGAGCATTGCGACCATCACACCTATACGCAGCTGACCGGGCAAGACCCCGAACAGATCCCGATGCCCAAGACCTACGGGGAATATTTTTGGTATCTCTCGGCCATACCCTACTGGCGCGCCAAGTTTACCGAGGTTGCACGCCATGCCATGGGGCGGCTTTCGGACGTCGAAAAGCGGTTCATCCCGAAAGAGGAACATGCCTCGGTCTACTGGGACGCGCGGATGATGCTGGGGGTGTATGCGGTGATTTTCGCTGGTATGGCGATCACTGGCTGGTGGGGCCTGATCTGGTATTGGATCATCCCGCTATTCCTTGGCGAACCCGTCATGCGGTTCATCCGAATGACCGAGCATGTGGGCCGCCCCACCGTGGCGCAAATGAGCGACAATACCCGCACCAACCTGGTCTCTGCCCCGTGGCGCTTTTTGTGCTGGAACATGAACTATCACGCTGAACATCACTATGTGGCCTCTGTGCCCTATCACGCTTTGCCTCGCCTGCACGAAAAGCTTCGTGATCATATCCATGTGGAACCGCGCGGCTATGTGGGCGCACATCTGGATATCCTGCGCCAGATCCGAAAGGCCCGGGGATGAGCGGTAAGGACTGGCGTGACGTGATCGCGGTGGACAGGCTGGAGAAGGCTTGGGTCACAAGGGTCGAGGTCGGGCGACGGACGATCGCCATCTATGACACGCCAAGTGGGGTCTATGCCTCGCTTGCGCTGTGCAACCATGGCGGGGCGGATCTGTGCGACGGCTATTTCGACGGGCACGTCATCGAATGCCCGCTGCATCAGGGCGCCTTCGATGTGCGCGACGGGCGGCCCGTTGCGGCCCCCGCTACACGACCGATGCGGGTGCTGGAGGCACGGGTGCAGGATGGTATGGTGCAGGTCAGGATATGACCCGGTTCAGGTAATCCGTCACCATCGGCCCAAAGCTCTGTTCAACAGCCAGGTCGAACCCGCCCTCGCAACGGGTGACAAGCGCCTTAAGACCGAACGCCTCCGTGAAACTTACGGCATCGGGGCCAAAGCGGCTTTCGTGCAGGTCCATCGGGCAGGCCACGGCCATCACGTCGACAACCTGCGGCCCGGTAATGCGGAAAAAGGCAAGCGTATCTGAAATCCTGACCACAGAGATTTCTGGAGGGGCCTCGCCTGGGAGAAGCGCGGTTTCCAGCGCTTCCTCCGTCGTCAAATCCGCGCGCAAAATCCAGTGGTCGGGGCCGATGAACAAAAGCTCGGCATCCCTGGAGTCGGTTTTTGAATTGGGCCGGTCCGGGAAAGCCGGCAGTGTTTCACCAGCCCAATCCAGCAAGGCCTGACGCGGACCTTTTAGGTCAAACAGCGCCTGTGTTTCCAGCCGGGTGAAGGTCACGTCATAGGGCATCGCTCAGGACCTCAGCTTTTCGCCATTTGGGTCGTAGTGACAGGGCGCTGTCACCCGCACCGGGATCACATCACCGCCCTTCAGCCGAACATGGGCCGTTTCCCCATGCCGGGAATGGCCGTTTTCGAGCAACGCCAGCCCCACCCATCTTTCATGAACCACGCTCCAGACGCAGGCGGTGACAAAACCTTCGGTTTTCTCCTTCCGTCCGCCGGGGGTCAGCGGAGCACCCTCGGGGATCTGGCGGTCGGGTTCCGGGATCACGCCAACCAGCTCCCGCCGCACGCCGCTGCCCTGGCGGCGGATCTGCACCGCGCGTTTGCCAAGGAAGTCGGGTTTCTTCTTCGACATGGCCCACCCCATACCAAGGTCGTAGGCATCAACTGTCCCGTCCACCTCGTGCCCAAGCGAGAGAAAGCCCTTCTCTACACGCAGCACGTGGCTGCCTTCTGACCCCACGGGCAGGATGCCAAAGGGCTGCCCGGCCTCCAGCACCTTGGCCCACAACACCCGCATATGGCGGGGCGCGACGTTGACCTCGTAGGAAAGCTCGCCTGTGAAGCTGACCCGCACCACGCGCGCAGGCAGCCCCGCCACCGTACAGTCGCGGAAACTCATGAAGGGGAACGCATCAGGCGACAGGTCGGTATCGGTGCCAAGTGCTGCCATCACCTCGCGCGCCTTGGAGCCGCAAATCGTGGCGTTGTTCCATTGACTGGTTACATTGGTGATGAACACGTTCCAATCGGGGAAGCGGGTTTGCAACATCTCTTCCATATGGCCATGGATCGCGTCGGCGTGGCCGGTGGAGGTGGAAACGATCCAGCGATGCTCATCCAGCCGCAGGCACACGCCGTCATCCATGATCAGCCCATCATCGGTCAGCATCAGGCCATATCGGCACTGCCCAGGTTTTAGCGAGGAGATGATGTTGCTGTAGAGATAGTCGAGGAAGCGCCCTACGTCGCGGCCCTTCAGTTCAAAGGTGCCAAGGGGAGAACTGTCATAAACGCCAACCCCGAAGCGCACCGCGCGGCATTCGCGATTGGTGGCCTCTTGCAGGCCCTCACCATCACGCGGGAAATAGCCCGGCCTCCGCCAGCGCGCGCCGGATTCGTACATGAAGGCACCCTGGGCGAGGTTCCATTCGGTGATTGGGGTGTGCCTGTAAGGCAGAGCGACCGACTCCTCACGCAGGCCCCCGATGGCCCCGAAGGACACCGGCGTATAGGGCGCGCGGAACGTCGTGGTGCCGATCTGATCCATGCCGGTGCCCTGCGCCAGCGCAACGGTGCCTATGATGTTGATATTACCCGTCTTGCCCTGATCGATCCCCATGCCACCAGTGGTGTAGCGTTTGACGTGTTCGACGTTGGAATACCCTTCCCGCAGTGCAAGGTGGACGTCATCGACGGTGACGTCGTTCTGCAAATCGAGGAACGCCTTTCCCTTAGCGGTTTCCAACCGCCACAAGGGCTCGACCAAATAGGGCGGTTCGAACGCATCCGGGATTGCAGCTGATTCAGCACCGGTTAGGCGGGCTGCGGTTTCCGCCCCTGATCTGAGCGCATCTTGCAATGTCCACGCCCCGTTTGCCGAGCCCGCCGCGCTGATCGCCTGCGCGGGTGCATCGGGCAGGAATGTCGCGAACCCGTCATCATAGCGCAGCATGCTGCGAGACTGGGACCACAAATGCACCGTCGGGTTCCAGCCGCCTGACACCGCCAACAGATCGCAAGACAGTATCCGCGCCGCGCCGCCCGACTTGGCCGCGACGGCCACGCCGCGAACCTGCCGACCGCCTTGCGCTTCGGTCACCACTTTACCCGCAAAGATCTCGATGCCTGGCACCAGAACGCGGGCGTCCTCTGGCACGTGGTCCCGGCTATCGACAATCGCGACCAGCCTTACACCTGCCGCCACCAGATCGGCGGCGACCGAATAGGCAGAGTTGTTGTTGGTGAAGATGACCACCCGATTGCCGGGGACCACGCCATAGCGGTTCACATAGGTCTGCACGGCAGAGGCCAGCATCACACCGGGCCGATCATTATTGCCAAAAACCAAGCCCCGTTCGATGGCCCCCGTCGCGGTCACCACATGACCCGCGCGCACCCGCCAGCTGCGTTCCAGAAGGCTCGGATTGCTTGGGGCGCGTTCCGTGACCATCAGATAGTTGTGCTCGCGATAGCCCCAGACCGTCGCGTTTTGCAGATGCGTGACATTGGGCAACACGGCCAGTTCCGCGACCACGCCCGCCACCCAATCCAACGCGGATGAACCGTCGATGGTCAGGTCGCGGGACAGCAGCGCGCCCCCCGCCTCGCTCCCCTCATCTACGATCATCACTCGCAGTCCCGCGCGCGCAGCGGTCAGCGCGGCCATCAGGCCAGCAGGCCCCGCGCCAACAATCAACACATCGCAATGGCCAAATCGGGTTTCAAAATGGCCCTTCCCGGGCGGTTCCGACGGCGCAGCAGCCAGGCCCGCAGCCTTGCGAATGGTCGGCTCGTACAGGTGCCAGTTCGGCCATTTGAACGTCTTGTAATAGAACCCCGCCGGGATGAACCGGGCAGCGAGCTGATTGACGGCGCCGATATCAAACCCCGGCGACGGCCAGCAATTGACGGACTTGGCCACCAGCCCCTCGGACAACGGCACAGTCGTTGCGGGGCGGTTGCCCGATGCGTCCTCGCCCATCAGTTCGACCAGCGTCGAGGGTTCCTCCACCCCCGCCCCGACAATCCCGCGCGGACGGTGATATTTGAAACTGCGCGCCGTCAGCCGCACGCCATTGGCCAGCAGGGCCGAGGCCAGCGTATCACCCTGAAACCCCTGATAGACCTTGCCGTTGAAGGTGAAATTCAGCGGGTGTGAGCGATCAATCCGCCCGCCCTTGTTCAGCCGGTTAGCCTGCATCACCCGGGCCCTCCACGATCTCATGCGTGCGCGTGTCGCGCCAGATCGTCAGCCAGGTGCCGCAGCCGCGCGCGTGCAACCATTGTTCCTCTACAGGGCCGAGCGGGTTAGGCACCTGGGTCAGCCACGCGGTCCATTCTTTATCACTGACCGCCAACGGATCAGGGCGCGGGGGCTTCACCGGCCCGCCAAAAGTAAACTCGCTTTCATTGCGCGGCCCGCAGAATGGGCAAGGGATCTGCATCATGGTTCGCCTCTACCTCGCCGTCGTGGTGCCGGTTTCCATCACGTAGTCGAGATGGCGGAAGCGGCTGATCCCGAAGGGCTCCATCAGCGGGTGGGGCCGCCCGGTCGCCACCAGATGCGCCAGCGTCAACCCGCCCGCAGGGATCGCCTTGTAACCGCCCCACCACCCGGCCGTGACGAACAGCCCCGGCACATCAGTCTCATCCTGAATGGGCGAGGCATCGTGGGCGATGTCCAGGTGCCCACCCCATTGGCGCATCAGCTTGAGCCTCTTGAAGGACGGGAACAGCGACAGCATCGCCGATACCGTATCTTCAAACACGGTCTGCTTGATATCGCGGCGAAAGCTCTGGCCCAGATCCGGCGCGCCACCGATCACCAGTTCCCCTTTGTCGGATTGGCTAAGGTAGAAGCCCGCGTCGGGGCAATTGACGATTACGTCGATCAGGGGTTTCACCGGTTCCGACACGAAGGCTGTCAGGTTCATTGTGCGCAGGGGCAGTTTCAGCCCCACGGTTTCCGTCAGCGTCGTGGTGTGGCCGGAAACGGCCACGGCCACCTTGGGCGCGCGGATCACGCCGCGAGGGGTTTGCACCCCCTCGATCTGCCCGTCCGCCCCGCGCAACAGTTGTGTCACTGGCGTTTTCTGGTGGATCTCGCCGCCCATGGAATCGATAGCGCGGGCATATCCCCAGGCCACGGCATCATGGCGGTTCACGGCGGCATCCGTGTGGACATAGCCACCCACAACGGGAAGGCGGGCATCGGGGCCGCCCCCGGTCAGCGCGGGGATGCGGCGGCGCACTTCAGCCTCGGATATCTGCTCATAGGTCGAGCCGTAGATGTCCATGATATGCTGACGCCGCCTGCGGTCGCGCATCATCGGATAGTTCTGGATCACGTCGATCATGCTGCGCTTGGAATGCATCATGTTGAAGTTCAGCTCGCGCGTCATCGCCTCGTAAAGCGCCACCGACTTCACGTAGAAGGGGATCGACGCGTCGCGCATGTAGTTCGACCGGATCGTAATCGTATTGCGCGCGATATTCCCGCCGCCAAGCCAGCCGCTTTCCAGCACCGCAACATCTGTCAGCCCGTGTTCCTTCGCCAGGTAATAGGCCGTCGCCAACCCGTGCCCGCCCGCCCCGATGACGATTACGTCGTAGCGGTCCTTCAGGGGCGGGCTGCGCCACGCGGGGGCCCAGGTGGTGTGCCGGTTGATCCCGTGGCGCAATAGAGAGAGGGCGGAATATCGTTGCTTCATGGGAATATGTTTTACTATAGGTAAAAAATCGTCAAGTGATTCCAAAGGCTGACAACCATGACTGACAAGCCGGCAATCGACGTAGCAGTTGGCCATGCATTGAACCGTCTTCGGCAGGAACGGGGGCTGACCGTTACGGCCCTGGCGGCCGAGGCCGGGGTGTCACCAGCGATGGTCAGCCGGATCGAAAATGCGCAGGTGTCGCCCTCGCTTGCTACGCTATCGGCGCTTGCGGGGGCTTTGTCTGTTCCGGTCATGGCGTTGCTGGCACAGCATGATCAGGTGTCCGATGTGCACCATGTGACAGCAGGCCAGGGGTTGCCTTCGCGCCGGGTGACGCCCGATCACAGCCATGAATACCTGTTGCTGGGAAAACATGGCGGACCGGGCGGGCGTTTCGAGGCGGCCCGCATCAGGATAGAAGCCGCTGACGCCGGAACCCTGCCCGCCTATCAGCACGAAGGCTATGCGTTCATCCACGTGGTTTCGGGTGCCGCCACCTATCGCTGCGGCGGGCAAACCTTTCCGCTTGGGCCGGGGGATTCACTTAGCTTCGACGCCAAGCTGCCCCATGGCTTTGCCGAGATCACCGGCGATCATATCGAGTTTCTGACGGTGTCATCGCGTCCGGCATAAGCCTAGCGTTCGTCACGTGTACTTCGTCGTTCCAGTCGGCCGAAAAGGCGCGAGAGCGTAAAGCAGACGACGAAGTAGAAACCAGCAGTGGTAATCCAGGCTTCGAAGATCATCCGTGACGAGGCGACAAGTTCAACGGTCTTGTAGGTCAGTTCCTGAACAGAAATCAGCGAGATGATAGAGCTGTCCTTGATCAGCGTGATGAACTGGTTCGCCAAAGGCGGCACAACCTTTTTCAGCGCCTGCGGCAGCACGATATAGCGCATCTCCTGCCAGCGGCTCATACCGATGGACCGTGCGGCCTCTCGCTGGCCCTTGGGAACCGATTGAATACCGGCACGAACGATCTCGCCTACGAAGGCGCTTTCGAACAGGGCCAGAACGATGACGCCGGAAATGAGCGACGGGAACCGTCGCATCTCGCCGAAGAAGAACTCCCACACGCCATTGTTTTCCTGCCGCGCAATACCGCGCGCCCACCTTTCGAGGTTCAGGAAATCAATCAGCTGCTGACTGAGGAAGAAAAAGAAAATGAAGACGACCACGACGGGCGGGATGTTGCGCAGGAATTCCAGATAGGTGCGCGCCAACATCCGGACGGTCAGGTTCGACGAACAGCGCGCAATGCCCAGGATTGTGCCCAGGATCAGCGCCAGGATCGACGCGTAGATGGAAATACGGATCGTGGCGGCCAGACCCTGCAAAAGGATATTTGCAAAGTATTCTTCACGGCCCGTGTGCCAGCCAACGATATAGTTGGGGATCAGGTGCCAACGCCACGCATAGTTCAGCGTGCCTTCGATGGTGAACCAGATATATCCGAAGAACGCCATCAGGACAGCCAGGATCACCCAGTCGGGCCATCTGAATTTTTGAAAGAACCGGATCACAGGCACAGGCTTCCTGAAAAGAAGGGAGAGGGCGGCGGCACCGCCCCCTCGGATTGGATGTTACTGAGCGACCTGGTCGGCCCAGTCTTCGGTGGCGAACCAGTAGTCATGACGCTCTTCCAGCCAGCCGGAGCGCCACTGCTGCGCGATCCAGTTGTTGAAGTAGTTCAGAGCGTCCGGGTCACCACGGCGGACAGCAAAGCCTTCACCGCGCGGATCGAACAGAGAGTCGAACGGCACATACAGGATGTCGGGGTGACGCCCCGCTTCACGGTTCGGGCTCGGCTGCGAGGCCATGGTGGCGTGCGCGTTGCCATTCAGAACCTCTTGTGCCGCTGCGCCGTCCTCATCAAACAACAGCAGCTGCGCCTCGGGGAACTGGTCAGCGATGACCACGGCGGGGGTGGCACCGCGACGCGCAGTGAAGATCACGTCGGGAGAGTTCAGATCCTCCATCGACATACCCGCCGTCATCTCGCGGTTGGCGAGGATCGCCAGGCCCGAATAGGCATAGGGGTTGGTGAAGTTCACCGTCAGGTTCCGCTGTGCGGTGATCGACATGCCCGAGATGATCACGTCGAAATTGCCCGCCAGCAGCGCCGGAATGATGCCGTCCCACGCGGTCGGCACAAACTCCACCTCGACGCCCATGTCTTCGGCCAGCTGGCGACCCACATCGAGCTCGAACCCGATCAAGTCGCCGTTCACATCACGCATCGACCACGGCACGAAGAGCGACAGGCCGATGCGGATCACGCCTTCTTCCTGGATCTGGGTGATCACGCTTTCCGAGGTCAGCGCCTGAGATGCGCTTTGCGCCGCTGCGGGCAGGGCAACGCCCGCCGCCATAGCCGCACCAAGGGCGGCCCCGAACATCCTACGAGTAAAAGTCATTTCTAGTCTCCTTGTTGGATCTGAAAGCCTCGTTGTTCTTGTTATTGGTGTGTGGCTTTTTCCCATGGGGCAAAGCCACACACGATTTCAGGGTTACTCCGGCACCTGGTCGGCCCAGTCTTCGGACGCGAACCAGTAGTCATGACGTTCTTCCAGCCAGCCAGAGCGCCACTGCTGTGCAATCCAGTTATTGAAGAAGTTCAGGGCGTCAGGATCACCCCGCCGGAGCGCAAATCCCGCACCACGCGGCGAGAACAGCATATCAAACGGCACCGACAGCACGTCGGGATGGCGGTTGACCTCGCGGTTAGGTTGCGGTTGCTGGGCCATGGTGGCGTGGGCAGTTCCGTTCAGAACCTCCTGCACGGCGGCGCTGTCCTCATCGAACAGCAACAGCTGTGCTTGCGGGAAGGTATCCGAGATCACGGTGGCGGGCACCGCCCCCCGACGCGCCGCAAAGACAATGTCGGGCGAATTGTAGTCTTCCAGCGACATACCTTCTGTCATCGCGGTATTGGCCAGAAGCGCAATCCCGGCATAGGAGTATGGGTCGCTGAAGTTGATGGTGAGATTGCGCTGCGGGGTGATCGACATGCCCGAGATGATCACATCAAAGTTGCCCGCCAGCAGAGACGGGATGATCCCATCCCAAGCGGTTGGCACAAACTCCACCTCGACGCCCATATCCTCGGCCAACTGGCGGCCGACGTCGAGCTCATACCCGATGAGATCACCGTTCAGGTCGCGCATGGACCACGGCACGAACAGGGACAGGCCGATGCGGATCACCCCTTCTTCTTGGATCGTGGTGATCACGCTGTCAGAGGTCAGCGCCTGCGACGCGCTTTGCGCCACTGCGGGCAACGCAACGCCCGCTGCCATGGCCGCGCCAACGGCGGCCCCGAACAATCTGCGCGTTATGGTCATTTAGATGTCTCCTTGCTTATAGCTTGGGATCGGTATGCCGTTTCATGAACCTATTGATCGACTGCGTATTTACGCTCCAGATACGATACACCCACAGACAGGATCAGCGTGACCACCATGTAGACGATGGCCACCGTGAACCAGATTTCGAAACTCATGAACGTGTCAGAGATGATGTTGCGCCCGATCGTGGTCAGTTCGGCCACGGCGATGACGCTGACGATGGCCGAGCTCTTGATCAGATGAACCGCCTCGCCGGTCATCGGCGGCAGCATGAAGCGCACCGACTGTGGCAGGATGATATAGCGATAGGTCTGGGCGGTGCTCATCCCGATGGATTTCGCGGCCTCCCACTGGCCTTTTGGCACGGCATTTATGCCAGCCCGAAAGATCTCGGAGATCAGGGCGGAATGAAAAACTGCCAATGTCAGGATCGACGCCCAATAGCGGTCGAAGCCGAAGATCGGGCCAAGCACGTAGTAGAAAAGATAAAGCAGCACCAAAAGCGGGATGTTGCGAATAAGTTCCAGGAAGCCGATAGAAACCGCGGTTCCCATCACCAGCCCCGAAAGGCGCAAAAGCGCCACCAGAAGACCAAGAGCAACGGCAAGCGCAAAGGCGGTGGCGGACAGCTGGATCGTGGCGAACAGCCCGTGAAAGATCTCTCCCAACTGGAACCCGTCATCGGTAAAACTGTAAAGATACTGCGGAACCCGATGCCACTGCCAGTTGTAGCCCATGTTCTGCGCACCGGCGAAGGATCCGTAGATTATCAGCGCCATAACCGCCGCATAAATCGCGACCGAAACGGCAGTGGACCCCAGAAACCGCTGAAAGGCCGGGCGCTGCGGCAGCGGCTGGCCTTTAAGGCCCGCAAGGTCCGGGGTCGACATTCCTAGTGCTCCAGAATCTGGTCAAGGAACAGGCGGCACCGTTCGCTGGAAGGGTTGGTGAAGAACTGATTGGGGGGTGACACTTCGACGATTTCGCCTGCTTCCATGAAGACCATCGTATCGGCCACTTTCCGGGCAAAGCCCATCTCATGCGTCACGACGACCATGGTCATGCCGGA
Organism: Nioella aestuarii; assembly: GCF_050896395.1. Lineage (NCBI taxonomy): Bacteria > Pseudomonadati > Pseudomonadota > Alphaproteobacteria > Rhodobacterales > Paracoccaceae > Nioella > Nioella aestuarii. The sequence continues at coordinate 166,342 of NZ_JBPBBA010000001.1, forward strand.
ATTGGCCAGTTCTACCATCACATCAAGAACCTCGTTGATCATTTCGGGATCGAGAGCCGATGTGGGTTCGTCAAACAGCATGATCCGCGTTTCCATGCACAGTGATCGGGCAATCGCCACGCGCTGTTGCTGGCCACCGGAAAGTTGTGCGGGGTATTTGTCGGCCTGTTCGGGGATATGCACCCGGTCGAGATATTTGCGCGCCGTGTCCTCGGCCTGTTTTTGGCTTTGCCTGCGCACTTTCATCGGGCCAATCATGAGGTTTTCCAAAACCGTCAGGTGCGGAAACAGGTTGAATTGCTGGAAAACCATGCCGACCTCTTGCCGCAGGCCGCGCATTTCCTTGGAGTTCTCGTGAACCTCCACTCCGTCAATCACCAACTTGCCGGAGTTGTGCCATTCCAGCCCGTTGAAGCAGCGGATCAGCGTCGACTTCCCGGACCCCGACGGACCACAGATCACCATTTTCTCGCCCTGGTGGACGGTCAGGTTGATGTCCTTGAGCGCATGGAAATCGCCGTAAAATTTGTCGAGATTCGCAACCTCGATGATGGGGTCCGCGCTAGAAGTCATGGCAATCGGCCCCTCTGAATACGGGGATCAAAGGGCATGACGTCCTTTGGCTCGGTCGATCCCGATCCTGTGCAGTCCCCCGCATGAGCAATATCCCGGCCCCTGATTTTGTTGCGCGTCGTTGAATTAGGTTGCGCGACACGCAATAACTCGTCAATAAAAAATGTAGCACAAATGTGGATTGAGACCACAGCGCATAGTTTTTGAGCACACAGACGTGAAGGAGAGACCATGTCCGCCTGGATCAGAATGCTTTCCGATGACGAGGCCGATGAGCCGCTGAAAGCAGCCCTCGACTTTGCCCGCACTCCGCATGGGACGGTAGACAACGTGATGCGCGTGCATTCGCTTCGCCCCAGCACGATGAATGGCCATGTGGTGCTCTACCGCGCCTGTCTGCATGACGACTCCAATACCGTCGCCATGTGGTTTCAGGAGGTCATCAGCTCTTACGTCTCAACCCTGAACGACTGTCCTTATTCCTACGCCAATCACTGGTCGAACGCGCGCCACCTGATCGGGGATGATCCACGCGCCGACGCGGTGGAAGCCGCGCTTCAGGCACACCGACCGGAAGACGCCTTTGACGGGGCAGAACTGGCCGCCCTGCACTATGCCGCCAAGCTAACCCTGCATCCCGGCAAGATCGTAAAGGCGGATGTGGACGGGCTGCGCGCGGCGGGCTGGGATGACGGGGAGATTCTGGAGATCAACCAGATTGTCGGATATTTCAATTATGCCAACAGGTTGCTTAACGGCCTCGGGGTAACGACCGAGGGTGATGTCGTGGGCTACTACAAGAAGGACTAGGAAACCCGATATGAAAGCGGACCCGCCAGGCAAACTGATCGACAGGGCTATTGGCGCCTCGCTCATAGAGCTGCGCCGCCAGCGGGGCCATTCCGCGCGGTCGCTGGCCGATCTGTCAGGGGTTTCCGCAGCGATGATCAGCCGGATCGAAAACGGGCTGGTGTCTCCGTCTATCGGCACTCTCGCCGCTCTGGCCGAAGCGCTGGAGGTTCCGATTGTCTCGCTGTTTCGCGAAACCCAGACCGATCACACCGATTTCACGCTGGTGCGCTGTGGCGAGGGCCTGAAATCCACCCGCATCACCGACGATCATCAGCACGAATATGTCAATCTCGCAATCCATGCGCGCAAGGATCTGCGCTTTCAAGCCAGGCGGGTGACGCTGCTGCGAGAGGGTGGCCCACCCCCCACCTATGTCGGCCACGGTGTCGTATTTGTTCAGGTCATCGACGGCGAAGCAGTTTACCGCTACGGGCAGCAATGCCTGACCCTGCGTGCAGGTGACTCGATCAGCGTGGACGCCGAGCTCAACCACGGCTTCGTGGAGGTTCTGACACCCGAATTCACCTTCCTGACCGTACAAGCCGAAAGACCGTGAGGCCCTGACATGGCACGCCCCATCGACCACGACCTGACCGAAGGGGCCATCGCAGGTCACTTTCGGACACTCGCCATTCCCGGCGCTTTGGGGATGCTGTTCAACACGCTCTACAACATCGTCGACATGTATTTCGCGGGGCTTCTGGGAACCAGCGCGCAGGCGGGTATCGCGCTTGGGTTTCAGGCGTTCTACATCGCCATGTCGGTTGGTGTGGGGCTTGGGGCCGCCATGGGGGCACTGGTCGGCAACGCGCTTGGGGCGCGCGACCGTCGGAAGGCCCGGCGAACCATTGCACAAGGCATCGTCTATGGGCTGACCGCTGCCTGCCTGCTTGGGGTCGCTGGCCTGTGGTACGGGCCACTGGTCATTCGGCTGGTGTCCGAGGCCGGGGCCTATCAGGACGCGGGCATACGTTATTTCCTGGTCCTCTCACTCGCTCTGCCCGGCTTCCTCATCGCCTTTGGCTGCAATGGTATGCTGCAGGCCCATGGCGATGGCCGCTCCATGCAACGGGCGCTTATGGTGGCGTTTTTCGCAAATATCGGGCTCAATCCGCTCTGCATCTACGGCATTCCAGGTCTATGGGGTGGCATGGGGTTCGACGGGTTGGCTGCCTCCACTGTGATCAGCCAGACCGGTGTGATGCTCTATATGCTGAGGCAGGTCTTCCGCCTGCGCACCATGGCCCGGCTGAGGGCACGCAACTTCCGCCCGCGCGCAGAGAAGTTCTGCGAAATCTCGCTCCAGACCCTACCCACAGCGATGTCCATGCTGGTGATGTTCCTGTCGGGTTTCGTCGTGCAATATGCGCTGAAGGGCTTTGGCGAACATGCGGTGGCGGGCTTCGGATTGGGCATCCGGTTGGAGCAAATTCTCCTGCTGCCGGTCTTGGGCGTCACCGGAGCACTGCTGCCCATAGCGTCACAAAATTTCGGCGCGGGCGACTACGGCAGGGTGCGAGAGGCGCTGCGATTTTGCTGGAAGGTGGGCTTCGTCATGACCGCAACGGCCGCGCCAATCCTTTGGATCTTCGGCAGTACCATCCTGTCGGTCTTCACAGATGACCCCGAGGTTATCCGGGTTGGCACGATCTACCTGCGCATCGACGGGGTGATCTTGCCCGTCTACATGATGCTCTTTTCCATCAACGGGCTGCTACAGGCGTTGAAGCGCCCCATGTCGACAGTCTGGATCAGCCTCTACCGCCAAGGCTTTGGCATTGCGTTTTTCATCTGGCTGTTCGTCGGTATCTGGGGCTTTGACGAACACGGCGTCTGGTTCGGCGTCGCCTGCGCGGTCATTTCGGGCCTGGGCCTGTCCCTGCTGATTGCCTCGCACGTAGCCAAACAGGAAATGGGCGGCCTATGGCGGGGGCCGACTGGACCGGAGGAACGGCAAGAGATGCGAACGGAACAGGTGTGAACCTGGCGATCCCGGGAGGACTCGAACCCCCAACATCCTGATTAGAAGTCAGGTGCTCTATCCAGTTGAGCTACGGGACCGTGGCTCTGTGATAACGATTTGGAAAACGGTTCGCAAGCTGCTGAGGTTTTCCTAACCGTCTGTATTTCCGTCTTCTTCTGGCCCCAGACCCTCAGCTCAAACGTCAGGCGCTCTGTTCAGCTCAGCGAAGGGGCCGTGCCACCCTAATTGCGCGACCGGACACCGGAAGGCAAGGGCCAAGGGCATCAGATTTTGCTGGTCATGAAGACCGAGAGCGGATCGTCCACATAACCCGCATAGGGGCCGCATTGCACGAACCCTGCGCTGGCATAAAGCGCCCGTGCGGCAGCGTGGTCGTCGCCTGACCCGGTTTCCAGGCTGATCCGCGTAACGCCACGTTCGCAGGCATCAACCAGCATACCCGCCAGCAAGGCGCGCCCGGCGCCGCGGCCTCTGGCGATGTCTCGCACATGCATTGACTTCAGTTCTTCATGACCCGGAGTGATCGGCGCTAGCGCCCCGATGGCCAGAAGCCGCTCATCTTCCCGCAGGGAAAACATGCGTGCGCCAGAGCTGGAAAGGTCATCGGCAGATTTCACATGACAGCTGGCATGTGGAGTCTGTGACCGCATCAGCGCCTCATGGGTGTTCAGCAGGTCCGCAACATCCGGGCGCGTGATGCTGTCCAGCGTCACGTTCAGATGGCTTTCGCCCATCATCTGGTCAGTGGGTCCAGACCTGGCGGCGATTGGTGGCGAAGTTTTCGCCGTATCCGCCCTTGCGGATATTAGCCTTGCGCTTCTGCGGTTGCAGGACCACGGCTTCGATCCCGTGCTCCTTCGCATAGGCCTGTGCGGCTTCAAGACTGTCAAAGCGCAGTTTAACCTGGCTAGACATGTCGCCGGACCCGGTCCAGCCCATCAGTGGATCGACCTCGCGCCGTTCGGCGGGGGCGAATTCCAGAACCCAGGTCTTGGTCTTTCCAAGGCCGGATTGCATCGCGTTCCGGGCCGGCTGATAGATTCGTGCGCGCATCGGTCCACTCCTTCACAGGTCACGAGCTGTCTTATCATGAAACCCGGTGCCGGATGCAACGGTCATTGTGGTCGCGGAATCAGGAGAAAGCGGGTTGCCGGCCGGGCTCGTGGAGCGAGTGTGGGGTGGGTGGTGCGAGGCCGACCGACAACCGTTTTGCTGCTTGCCATGCGACTGTAGGGTGGGGACGCATTGGGCAGCAAGGAAATACTCCCGCAGATTTCTTACGAAATCGTTTAAAATTCAGCGTATTGACCACCTGGCGGATTTTCTTTCCCCTGCCGCACCCTGCTGACAGAATGCTGTCAGTAGCTGTCAGCTATGACACCCCCAAAGGGGACGCCCGGCGAAATTCCCGGCCGCCCCCTTGCAGGCGAACAAAAAGAGATCATTCTAAGGGGCAACCCAAGGATAAACCTATGCCCTATTCCACCACCGACCGCCGCGACATTGCCGAGGCCACCCCCGCCCGCGACAAGCTGGAGGGTGGCAGGCGTTTCGTCATGCATACCACCTTTCAACCCGCAGGCGACCAGCCCACGGCCATAGCGGAGCTTGCGCAAGGGGTGATGGATGGTGAACGTGATCAGGTGCTGCTTGGCGTCACCGGCAGCGGCAAGACCTTCACCATGGCCAAGATCATCGAGGAAACGCAGCGTCCCGCCATCATCCTCGCCCCCAACAAAACGCTCGCCGCGCAGCTATATGGCGAGTTCAAAGGTTTTTTCCCTGAAAATGCTGTCGAATATTTCGTCAGCTACTACGATTACTACCAGCCCGAGGCCTATGTGCCGCGGTCGGACACCTATATCGAGAAAGAATCCCAGATCAACGAACAGATCGACCGAATGCGCCACTCGGCCACCCGGTCTTTGCTGGAACGCGATGACGTGATCATCGTGGCGTCCGTGTCCTGCATCTATGGCATCGGATCACCAGAGACCTACACGGCGATGACGCAGGATATCGAGGTCGGGAAAGAGTACGATCAGCGCGCCGTCATGGCCGACCTCATCGCGCAGCAATACAAGCGGAACGATCAGGCGTTTCACCGGGGCACCTTCCGGGTGCGCGGCGACAGTCTGGAAATCTGGCCAAGCCACCTGGAGGATCGGGGATGGCGGCTGTCGTTCTTCGGCGAGGAACTGGAAGCGATCACCGAGTTTGACACGCTCACGGGGGCCAAGACCGACGTGCTGAAAAAGGTCCGCGTCTATGCCAACAGCCACTACGTGACGCCCACACCGACGATGAAACAGGCGATCAAGGGCATCAAGGAAGAGCTGACCCTACGGCTCAAACAGCTGGAGGATGAGGGCAAACTGCTGGAGGCGCAGCGCCTTGAACAGCGCACACGCTTTGACCTCGAAATGCTGGAGGCGACCGGGGTCTGCAACGGGATCGAGAACTATTCGCGTTACCTGACCGGCCGCGCGCCGGGCGAACCGCCCCCCACGCTCTTTGAATACATTCCCGACAACGCCATCGTCTTCGCCGATGAATCCCACGTCTCCGTGCCCCAGATCGGCGGCATGTATCGGGGCGACTACCGGCGCAAGTTCACGCTGGCCGAACACGGCTTCCGCCTGCCCTCTTGCATGGACAACCGGCCGCTCAAGTTCGAGGAATGGGACGCGATGCGGCCCCAGTCGGTTTTCGTCTCCGCCACCCCCGCCGCGTGGGAGCTGGAACAAACCGGCGGCGTCTTCACCGAACAGGTGATCCGCCCCACCGGCCTTCTGGACCCGGAGGTCGAGATCCGCCCCGTCACCACGCAAGTGGATGACGTGATGGACGAGATCCGCAAAGTAACGGCGGCAGGCTTCCGCACGCTGGTCACGACGCTGACGAAACGCATGGCCGAGGACCTAACCGAATACCTGCACGAACAGGGCATCAAGGTCCGCTACATGCATTCCGATATCGACACGATTGAGCGGATCGAGATCCTGCGCGACCTGCGTTTGGGCGCGTTCGACGTGCTGGTGGGGATCAACCTGCTGCGCGAGGGTTTGGACATTCCCGAATGCGGGCTGGTGGCCATTCTGGATGCCGACAAGGAAGGCTTCCTGCGCTCCGAAACCTCGCTGGTGCAGACCATCGGCCGCGCGGCGCGGAATGTGGAAGGCCGGGTGATCATGTATGCCGACCGGATCACCGGCAGCATGGAGCGCGCCATTGGCGAGACCAACCGCCGCCGTGAAAAGCAGATGGCCTATAATGTCGAGCATGGCATCACGCCTGAGACGGTGAAGAAGAATGTCGAGGATATTCTGGCCGGTCTCTACGAAGGCGATGTCGACATGGCCCGCGTAACAGCCAAGGTGGACAAGCCCCTGCATGGTGCCAATCTGGAGGCCCACCTTGAGGGGCTGCGAGAGCAGATGCGCAAGGCCGCCGAAAACCTCGAATTCGAAGAAGCCGCCCGGTTGCGGGATGAGGTCAAACGGCTGGAAACCGTGGATCTGGTTATCTCAGATGATCCTTTGGCCCGGCAATCGGCGGTGGACGCCGCCGTCGAGGGGGCCGCGAAGGCAAGCGGTCGGTCAACGGCAGGACGGCCGGGGCAGAGGGGTGGGAAGAGAAGGAGGGGGTAGGCTAGTTGCTGCTAGATGAAAAAGAACACTGGGCTTCTGAGATACGTAACCGCGCGGACGCAGCAAGGAAGGCGAAAGATCTTCTTGAAGCCCAAGACATTGTAAGACTTGGCGATGTTTTGTTGATTGGAGCCTTTTTTATCAAGACGAGTGCTTGAGGAAGCCGCAATTTCCAAGGAATGCGTCGAAGGTGGTGGATTCCACTTTGCAAAGGAGGCAGTCAAGAAATTGATTTTGCTGAAAGATAAGAGTGTTAACCTGAAAGACTGTTGGGTCTATGACCACAGAAGGAAAGAGCCTTCACTGCAGCTTGGAGCTAGAGAAACACTTAGTTACATGGATCTTTTTTCCCAGATTATCCATGCTGATCCTATCCAATTTTGGAAGTCTGTTGATCCTCAAAATCCTAGCCTTTGGATTGCATCAAAAGAGCATATATCTTCCCAAAAAAGACAAAGATTTTATGGTATTACCTGGGATCAGCTAGCAGATTGTTTTGATGATGTTGCCAATTCAATGACTGCCGCGCCAGGACCTACCTGAAGCAAGCATCAAATAGGCAGCGAGCAAGCCGTAGGATGGGCAGTTCTGCCCACCACACCCGCTTTCCCGTGTCATCAAAGCTGGCCAAACTGCCCACCCCACACCACCATTCCCGGCCCCCTCAATCCCTGCTGCCTTGCCCTTTATGCGCGTGCTCCTCCTCCTCGCCCTCCTCGCCTCCACGGCCCATGCCCGGCAGCCGGGGTATGAGGGGCGTATCTGTACACTGACGCATTCCGGGGACAACGCCGATATCGGCCTGACCGGCGCCGCGCCCGAGGTTCAAGCCTTTCGGGCCTGCACAACCTCACCCTCTGCCTGAGAATATTTGAACCGCTTCAAGGCCTCATGCGACCCATGGTCAGGAACCAAGGGACGCCAGCCATGCGCCGCATCGTCAGTATTATCTGCACCACCCTCAACCTGGGCCTGACCGGCCCCGCCGTCGCCCATACGGCCGGCCCGATGCTGGACGCCCCCGCGTCCCTAAGCTTCGGTGTACCCGCTACCTTCGCGCAGAACGCTCCAGCCTGTCGCAGCTCTGTCTTTTATGCCGGTCAGTATCCCGCCGATCCGCTGACCGTCGACAGCATCACCTGCCTCGATACCAGCTGCGACACCCGCGAAATCATTCTTTGCCCACTGACTGACTGAGACCCAAAATGCACGCCGAGACATTTACCACTGCCGCCCCCCTGCCCTGCTACAGCCAGATGATGCGCCGGGTGATCTATGCCCTTGCCGTCGTACAGGCCGCGCTGATGGCCGTGGCGGTGCTGGTGTCCCATCGGTTCACAACCCTTGTGGCTGGACAGGGATTGTCGCTGTGGATGGTGCTCGCCGCCGGGCTGACACTTGCCGCGCTGCTGGTTCCGGCGCTTATGCTCGCCCATTCCAGAACCCGTCAGCACCTGGGGATGGCGATGGCTCTGATCCCGTTGCTCGGACTGGCCGCAGCATCGGTTTATCTGAATTGATGGTCACAATAACGAGGAGTTTACGTTAGTATCCCGGCAACGACTCGCGTTTATGTGGGTTGAAGCTTTTTGCTCCGGTCCGATGGCCGGACACAGATCTCAATCTCAAGACGAGGTATTCATGCGTATCAGACTTGCCGCCTTTGCCCTGCTTCTCACAGCACCAGCCGCCTTTGCCGATCAGTTCATCGCCACGTTTTCCAACCCGAGCCACCCTCGGAACCTGAATATCTCGATAACACAGCTCAATTCCGCGGGCGGCACGATCAGCACCGACAATCGCCGGATTGCACGGGTCTCTTCGGACCGGTCGACTTGGGCGGTGATCCTTGACAACAGCACTGCCCGCGTCTGCGTCACCCTGCGCGGCAATGAAACTGCGACCGACGCCACGGCAATGCTGTCGGGCGGCCGGACTGAAACCGTCGCGATCACCAATAACGGCCGCCAGATGTGCCCAAGTGCCGACCCGGGTGATATCGAAATCCTGCTGGTGAGTTTCCAGTAACTTTGCATCGGGGCGCGCCCTTCTGCGCCCCGTTTCTCAGATGAAAGGGCCCTGATATGCGCTGGCTCCTGTTCATCCTGCTTGTGTTGCCAGCTTCGGCCCTGGCCCAATCCTTCACCCTGTCGGAGGAGGATCCGCCAGCCGCCTGCCCACAAGGCAGAGCCGTGGCGAGCTTTCAGTGTTCGGGCGATTTTTGCGACTCCATCACCATCACCTGCCGTCCCATTGAAGGCCGCGCCGGGGCCAGCAGCTGGACCGATTGGGTCGAGGCGGACGGGCAAGACACCGCGTGGTGCAGCGATCCTGCGTTCGGCATCACCTCGGGCGATGGCCCGATCGGTGATTTCGTGATGACCGGCATCGCCTGCCGGGGCGGCAATTGCGACGACATCTCGTTGCAATGTACCCGCTATCCCGTGCAGATCGACCGCGCCAACTGCATCACCACGCGTCACAGCGAAGAAAACCGGGGCGTGGGCCTGCCACCGGGTTATGTCATCGCGGGCATCCGATGTTCGGGGCGGCATTGCGATGACAAGGATATCACCTACTGCGGGACCAACCCGCTTTAGGTCACTGCGCGAGGCCCAATGCCTCCAGATGGGCGACGCTTTCCTGGACCCGGTCGAAATCGTTTATCTCGACGATCAGATGCGGGGCTGATTTGATGTTGCCTAACGCCTGAAACACCGCCTCCCACACTATATTTCCGCGACCGAGCGGCCAGTGACGGTCTGCATAACCATCGGTATCCTGCAAATGCACATGCCCGAGGCTCTCGCCCGCTGCCGAAATGTAGCGATCTGCCGGGGGGGCGCCGCAGACCCAATGCGCCCAATGGGCGTGGCCTGTATCGACCGACAGGCGCAGGGCGGGCGTGTCCGCCGCCGCGATCACCGCAGCCCGGTCGCGCGGGTCGATGTCCTTGATATTCTCCATCACCATTTCCACGCCCAGATCTTCGGCCCGCGCAATGGCTGGTTTCAGCGTATCCAGAACAGCGGACACCTGGCGTTCCCGACCTTTGGGGCCGTTATCGAGATTGCTGGCATCCCACCCGTCATAGGGCGAATGAATGACCATCTGCCGTGCCTCAAGCGCCGCGCAGACATCCAGCGCCTGATCCAGCCGCTTCTGCACCACTGCGCGGATATCCTTATCCTTCACGTCCAGCTCAAACCCGCCAAACGGCCCATGAATGCCAAGCCGCCCGGTCCAGCCATCCAGCTTGGCCTTGGCCATGTCGATAAAGGGCCGCGCATTGGCCAGAATATCGGCCAGGCAGAATTCCGGCAGTTCCAGATCGCGGTTTTTCTCAAACAGCCAGTCACGGTGCTTGTCGAGGTCCAGCACGCTTAGTTGCGCGCCGACGATAGGCAGATCGGTCATGTCACCTCCCATTCGGTTTTGATGAGAGTGTGGCAAAGAAAAGGGCGGCTGTCTGCCGCCCGTTTCATCAGAAATCGAAGATATCGCCTAGGAACGACCCGATGCCATCTTTCTTCTTGCGCCGGTCGCCGCTTTCGCTGCGGCTGCCCTTCGCCGGGGCTTCACGCCAGTGGCCTTCGCGGTTGTCTACCAAGGCGCTGCGCTCGATGATCTTGTCCAACTCACCTCGGTCCAGCCAGACACCTCGGCAGGTGGGGCAATAGTCGATCTCGACCCCGCTGCGCTCAGTGATCACAAGTTGGGTTCCGTCAATCGGGCATTGCATGGGCGCGGGTCTCCTGTGCGGGTTGATGTCCCTCTCAGATAGGGACAAACCCGCCCCAGACAATGCGCTACCCGACGATTTTCGTCAGGATCCGCCCCCTGTGACCGTCAGTCCCAGCATCCGCCAGCCCTGCATACCAGGGCGGTAATAGTGGATGCGATCTGCCGGGTAGCCTGCCTCGATCATACGGCGAATGGCGGTAGGAGATTGCCCGCACCATGGACCATTGCAGAAAAGGGCGACATCGCGTGCGGCCGTGCAATCCCAGCCATCGAAGTCGATCTCACACCCCAGTTCGCCCATCCTGTCCGTCATCTCCGTGTAGGGCATGTTGACCGCGCCGGGGATTGTACCGGCGTAAAACCAGTCGGGCGTGCGGCTGTCGACAACCGTGATCTCAGGGGATTGGAGCGCGGCCAACAGCTCCAGCTCGCCAATCGGGGTAACGCCGGGGGCCGGGATCATCGGCTGGATACAGAAATTCGGGCAGGGCCGAGAGGTACGGCCCCAGTCGTCCTCAATCACATGGTCATTGTCCTGAATGCGGGCGATCTCTTGTGGGCCAGAGGCGGTTTCGACCGTCACTGACATTACATCTGGCGTGATCCCCACGGCATCCTGCGCCAGTGCGGGTACGGTCAGGGACATTCCAATCAACAGAGCAGAAAGCAACCTACGGCGCATGAGTCATCTCCAATTCAAATTCAGTTATTTGAATGTGAAGCTAGAGGCACGCCTCTGGCAGCGCAACAGAAAACGCCGCGCCACGGGTCACTCGAAAATTGCCGGGACAGGATTGACTGGCCTTGTCTATAATTCCGCAATGCAAGTTCGTACCCTCCCCCTTACCGCAACGCTCGGCCTCTCACTGGCGCTGTCGGTCTCGGCAGAGGAAACCTGTCGCGCCTATCCTTTCGACGATGCCCCGCCAGAGATGCGGCTGATTCTGAATGCCGCCGCCCCGGCCTTGGATCGCTTTCCGTATTATCGCGCTTCGCTGGCGACTGAGCGCCCCACGATGTGCCTGGAGGACGGCCCACTTGGCGCGCGCGGGTTTCTTGATGTCGATGGCAATCGCATCGTCATCAGCACCCGCCTGGCGCTGGATGAACAGGTGGTGATTTTCCTGCATGAGCTGAGGCATCTTCAGCAGATCGGCGAAGGGTTTTGCCCCGCCTCGACACTGTCCATGGCCGAAAATGCCAGGGCAGTTTTTGCGTTAGAGGCCGATGCCATGGCGGTCACGACATTGGTCGCATGGACATTGGCCGAAGCCGGGCTTTCCGGTGCATGGCAGGCGCTGACGGGCTGGCCGCTTTATGGTGACATTCCCGTCGCCTTCCAACAGGCCATTGACCGAGGCGCAGATGAAACCGGGGCCAGCGCCGCCGCGTTCTATCAGTGGTATGGGTCCGATTGGCGCCGCGAAAGCTATTACATCGCAGCGTGCAGCGATTATCTGGATCGTCAGGATGAGGCCAACGCTCTACCGCAATACCAACTCTTGCCGCCGGAGTTCCTGTCAAACCTGTGCCGATTGCCCGACGGCACGGCCTATCCTTGCGCGGAACCCGAAGACCTTGGCCGTCGCTGACCGCGCCTTATTGCTGGCCACCCTGAATCTCTTGCGCAATACGCAACGCCCATTCCCCGATCACCGGGATAAAGTCGATCTGGCTTAGCGAATAGACCACCGCCGACACCAGAAACGATGCGCCGATGACCGACCCCAGCCCAAAAGCCAGCCCGCGACCAAAGCTCAGCGCCAGCATCCGACCGACCGTGCTTTGCGACGTGAACAGCCGATGGCGATTGATCACCGCCACCTCTTCACGCAGCTGGCGCAGTTCGACACTCAACGCTTCTTCACTATCGCTCAATTGAAGCTCTCCGCCACGTCGTACATTACCGGCTCAAAGCTCTTGCACAGATCATTGATGGCACGGTTCCGCTTGCGCATCTCGTCACTACGCAGCATCGCCTGAAAATCCTCACGTCGGGTCCATTGCGAATAGTTGGCGACGCGGGTCTGGGCGTCATTCACATGCAACCCCGCCGCGATAAACCCCGGCTGGAGCGAGATAAACTCCGAATAGGCCGACGTCAGCGCATCCAGCAAATCCTGACTGGTGCCCGGTGTGGTCTCGAAGGTGGTGATGACGGTCTGTAGGGCAGCGCCCTTGGTGATGGTCGGCATGAGATGTCCTCCTGATCAGGTCAGCCTAACAAGCGCGCCTTTCTCCGCCTAGGCCTTGATCGGGGTCAAAAACCCCCACCCCACCATGAAAATGGGGCCGCATCTGTCGACACGGCCCCGGGGCAGAGCTACCCCCCAGGGTAGATAAGACCTGTCTAGCCACAGGATTGGGCGCGGTCATGAAAGAATCGCGCTGTTTTCAAGGCGACCCCGTTTCAGCTGTCAGCCGGACACGGATCTCAGCCGCGGTTGCATTGCCTTCAGGCAACGGCAGGCCGCGGCGGGTCATCTCCGCTTCGATCACCGACAGAATATCGGCACCGACCCGAGCATTCACATCACCAACCGCCACTTCATATTGCGCAGCATAATCGGCTTGCAGCACCGCATCATCCTGCGCCGCGTAATGCGCGGCCTGGTCCCGGCGCCATTCGTCGTCATGATATGGGTACAATGGCGAAGGCACGGCGTCGCCCGGTGCCGATCGCTCGATCACGTCTTGCGGTGCGGGGGGGTGTCTCTCCAAGTCGGAGGTAAAGAAAACCGAGGCAATTGCCAGCCCGAGCCCAAAGACCCCAACCGCCAGAATCACCCAGTCAAAGGTCGCTGCCCCGCTTTCGCACGCAGCGAACCTGTCGGAACGCTTCAAAACCATTTACTCATACCCATTCTAGGTCACTACCCGCCAAACTTGGCGTCGTGATGGGGCATGGCCTTGATCGGAGTGTGGTTCTTTGCGGCCCTTTCGGGGAAAGGTCTGGCCGCTTCCAGGCCCCCTGTCACAGGGGTTAACGGCAAGTTACCGGGTGAACTGCCCGCGCAACGCCTGATAGACCACCGCGGTCGCCGCATTCGCCAGGTTCAGCGATCTGATATGCGGGCTTCGCATCGGCAGGTGGAATATGCGGTCCTCCATGCCGTGCAGGATCTCGGGTTGCAGCCCCTTGGTTTCCCGTCCGAAAACCAGATAAGCGTCGTCCGGATAGTCCGGCTCATAAACGCTGCCCGCTCCGTCATCCTCGAAGAAGAACAGCTTGTCGCGTGCGGGGCTGCGGTCGGACAGAAAGTCCTGCCAACTGTCATATTCACTAAGCCGGACATGTTTCCAGTAGTCCAGACCAGCCCGGCGAACCGCCTTGTCGTCGATGGAAAAGCCGTATGGCCGGATCAGGATAAGTTCCAGGTCCAACGCCACACAGGTCCGTCCGATGGTGCCGGTATTGCCAGGTATCTCGGGCATCACCAGAACCAGTTTCATACGATTGTCTGTCACCGGGCCGTTCCGCTGCCTGTTCCTTTCCCCGCCATTAATCAGATCAAAGGTGCCAAGCCAACAGCCGGGTTGCGTGCGCGAGCCCCGCTGACGTTAACGCCACGCTAAAACTTGAGAGGCAAAATCCGCGGGTGATGCACGTTCGTTGCTCTAAATGTCTGCTTTCATCGCTGCATCGGGTGCTTCTGGCCCTTGTGCGGCGCAGGCAGCGTCGTCCAAACCCCGCAGAATCTGACTTATGGCCATGTTTATTCAAAACCTTGCGGGTGGTATTCCCCTAACAGGAGGGCCCCCAAAAATGTCGAGACCCAAGCGGATGCTGCGTGAAACCGATGACGAGGCACGTGCCGTCGGTCAGGATCTGCTGCGGCGGGCGCGGTTTGGGTCGCTCGGGGTGATCTGCCCGGACACTAAAAGCCCAATGGTCACGCGCGTGTCCGTGGGCACCGATGGCGATGGTATGCCCGTCACCCTGATTTCCGAACTTTCGCTGCACAGCCAGGCCCTGTCCGACAACGCCCAATGCTCTTTGCTGGTCGGCGAACCCGGTCAGCGGGGCGATCCGCTGATCCACCCGCGGCTGACCCTGCAATGTCGCGCGGAGCCTGCGGACAAGGGTGCGCTCAAACCGCTCTACCTATCGCAACACCCCAAAGCGACTCTCTACTATGACTTTAGTGATTTTTTGATGATGCGCCTTTTCGTAACTGCCGCTCATCTGAACGGCGGGTTCGGAAAAGCCTATCGTTTGACGCCTTCAGACCTCCAACTTGTCTAAAAGGGCAGGTTTTGTTGCCAAGGCAACGGAAACGATGCATCATTATGGTTAACGGCACCGTAACAAGGCCAGGAAAATGAGCCAGGCGGCAATCGACCCCGATCTTCCCGGCATCTGGATCATCCCAGGTGAGCAGACAACTTACGAGATTGAGGCGGATGGTAACTATCACATTGCAGACCCGGCGCAGCCGCTGACCGTGGCTGCTGACGGGTCCTCGATGATCTGGGGGCGCACCCGGCTGGATCGGATCGGCGGCAGTGGCGATGCACCCGTGGGGGCCTGGCATGACCGCGATCACGGTGATGAGTGGCTGTTCCGGGCCGACGGGTCGTATTTGCAGCGTTGGTCGGATGGGGAACGCACGACGGGTATCTGGGTTCTTTCCCATGACAACGGCACGCTTTGGACCCGGGAATATCGGGGCCATGTGGAAACCGATGGCGCACGGGTGAAATTCCAGCTGCCCTCCGACAAATCCGTGACCTATGGATATACTGTCACGGATGGCGCATGGACCCTGCTGGATCCGCAAAGCTGGGAAAAGCTGGTGGAATACCGCCGCCCGAAAAATGAAGGGCCCGCGGCCCGCACCATAAGCGGGGCCGCAGGCTAAGCGTTCATACCGTGTCACAGCGCGCGGTCAGCTGCACCGATCCATGCACGGGCTGCGACCAGTTCAGCCGGACCGACCCGCGTCCAACCCCGTGGCGCGTGGTGGCATAGGGCATCGTATAGATGGCAACGTTCGACACAGACCGCACCGCGCCCTCGGGCATCACCGCCACCGCCACGCGCGCCTCGGTCTCGAACGGCAGCCAGTCGCGCAGGTCGATTTCCCACACATCCAGGTCGCTGTTTTCCGTGACCTTCACCGTCACCGGGTTCTGAGAGTTCTTGGTGATCCCGTGATAGACATTGCCCGCCATCAGGAAATTCGCGGTCCGGCTGCCATCAAGCGGCGCAATCGAAGCGTCCACGTCATCAACCGAGTCCAGCGCCCCGCCATTCAGGTGCTTGAACACATTGTCACAAATTGACAGCCCGTTGATGTAATGCCCCGGACCATGGGGCCGGATCAGGATGAAGTTCGACCAGCTGGCAATGCCATTCGCGGTAAAAATATTGCCATTGATCGTCAGCCCGCCAAAGGAATATTCCCCCGACATATCGGGCTCCGGGTCATGCTCATTGGCCCATTCGATATAGCTGTTGTCGATATAGTTGCCGATGATTGTGGTCTTCACATTGGTATTGGTCAGCACGATCCCGGCACTGATCTGGCCGTCGGGTTCGTTGTCCCCCTGGAACCAGTGGTTGCCGGTAATCAGGTTGCCATTGCCGCCAAATACCCCGAAGTGGCGGAACTTCACCGCCCGGTTGTCGCGGATCTTGGTGTCATTGGCATTGGTGTTGAAAGCAACCGTTGTGCGGTCCTGGACCCGGAGCGCCTGTTCATTGGACAGGAACTGGCACCGGTCGATCAGCATCCCTGCGCAACCCTGATCGCAAGAGGTGATACCGCGATCCTTGGGGCCAGTGAAGAAACAGTCCTTCACATGGAAGATCAGCCCGCCACGCGGCAACATGATGCAACTGGCCGCCCCGGCGCAAAGGAACTCCACATCCTCCAGCACGAAGCGTTGCAGGTTCTCGAACCCGACGAAATCCATGATGTATTGGAACCGGGTGAAGGTATAGGTCTGGCTCGACGGCGGCACGCCCAGCGGCGAAGAGAGGAAAACCTGGTTGGTCGCGGCATTCACGTCCCGCACATAGATCTCTCGTCCAACGCCCTGCGCGGCCGTCACCAATGATCCGATAGGGATCGAACCTGCATTGGATACATTGTCCAGCCGGTCAGGGTTGCCAACAGCCCAAGTGCCGGTGGCGCTGTGTACCTCGTCATCCCAGTTGGAACTGGGCAAGCAGCTGAACTGTCCGTTGCGGATCACCCTACGATTGGCATAGCTGACCTTATTGCCCACAACCGCCGCCATGTCGATCGGACCGTCCAACTGCACCCGGCGCCCCATCATGTCGAGACTTTCATGATCGCCATGGTTCAGCATCGCCTGAAATGCCTTTTTGAACCCTTCCAGCTCATCCCCGCCAAATGCATCTGCATAAGCAGGCAGGTTGAAGCTACCTGCCAGCACCAGCCGTGCGCTTTCGGGCATGTCCAATTGGCCCTGAAAGCGCACAGGCGATTGCAGCGTGAGGTTCGACGCGATCCGGTATGTGCCCTCGCTGACCAGCAGCTCGCGCCCGGAAGCGGCGGCATCGGCGGCGGCAAAGGCGCCCGTGTCATCGGTCACACCATCGCCCACGGCGCCGAAATCCTTCACATCGACCCAATCCATCATCTTGCGAAGAAAGACGTGGGTTACATCCTCGATCTTGATCGATTCAATGCGCACCGTGCCCCCATTGCCGCCAGTCAGGTCCAGCCCGAAATGGCCATAGGCGGCCTCTTCGCCCCAGACCATATCAACGCCGCCGCGATCCCCGATGCCAACAATGGCCGAGACCGTCACGACCTCCCCGTAGGCCGTCAGGTTGGTGGTCGGGCCAACCTCCGTCACGCCGGTAACATGGGTATTGTTGGACTGCCCAGCCCAGCCAGCGATCCGTACCGAGGGGATTGCACCAGACAGCGCCTTGATCCGCGCCGAGATGCGCAGGTAAAGCCCCGGCAGAATCGGCGTTTCCCCCATGTAGCGAATACGCGTGATCGTTTCGGGCTTCAGGATCTCCAGACAGGTGCCGAAGTCCTGGTCCGCCGGCACCAACGCCCCAAAGCCAGAAGTGGCCCAGGTTTCCGTGCCGGGCGTGCCGTCCTCCCGGCTCCAGTTGGCGAGCCCCTCAGAAAATTCCGGCGGCATCAAGTTCAACCCGTCGGTGATCACTTGGTTCATATCTTACCCCTTTTGCTCACGCATGGGCGAAACCCACGCCTTTGGCCCCTGCGGGCGGCGATCGGCCCGAGGGATTCTCGATTGTTCACGACTGTCAGGAAACGTGCGGGCGCAGTACTGGCCCGTCTGTGTCTCAGATTTACAAGGGCAGGGTTAAGAAGCGGTTAACCGCTGGACAGGTTTCAGACACCCAGATGCTGTCCACGCAGGATTGTGACACCCGCAATCCGCCATCTGCCGTTGATCTCGACCATCACATAATCCAGCAGGTGCACCCTGCCATTGCCGTCAACGATCTGCACCCGCTGCACCGGCCGCCCTTCCTCTTCGCGCAACGAGGGGAAGTTGACCTCGCCGGGCGTCCAGACCATCGGGTAACCGCGCTCGACCATCGCGCCGAAATACGTTGGGTGCTGGAACAGCTGCTGGATCGTCGGGCTTGCGAAGGTCCAGGCGGTATTGACGTCGCGACTGGCAAAGGCCTCCATCTGGCGCTGGATCACATCCTCGATGGCCGGATTCGCCGGCAGTTCCGTTTGCGCCGTCCCCGCAAGGGGCATCAGCAGAAGGATGATGGCAAAGAACAGTCGGCGCATATCGGGTCCCCCTCGGATGCCTGTCCACTACCCGAAAACTAGGCCGCCCGCGCTGTGCGTCAAATCCGGGCCAGATATCCCAACACCTTATTACCCGGTGCCGATCTACCGTCAGGGCCCCTCACACGGCTTCTGCTTCTTGGCCCAACACGCCCAACGCAGGCTGCCCGTTCCCACCGGCTTCGCAAGACCGCCGCAGACAGCACAGCCCCCGCCGCAATCCCGTGGCAACGCGGCCCGAGGAGTGCCCCCGCCCTAGCGAGGGTCGACGAGTGCCGCTCCCGGGTCGACGCCGACAGGCGGCGAAACCGCTTCTCTATGCACGGGGGGGCACAGGGGGTGTACGCCCGGCACCCCCCTGTTTTTGGGCTCAGCCTGCCAGTTTTCCGTCCAGCGCGTCGCGGATCAGCTGCTTGCTTTCCTCGATGCCGTAAAGCGCGATGAACCCGCCGAAGCGCGGCCCCTGAGACGCGCCAAGGCAGACCTCATAGAGCGCCTTGAACCAGTCGCGGAGCGGCTCGAACCCGTGGGTTTTGCCGATGGCGAAGACGATCGATTGCAGGAACTCATCATCATTCCAGTTGACCTCCGGCAGCGGGTCGTCCCGGCCTGCCTCAGCATTCTTTCTGGCAATCACATCAAGGGCTTTGTCACCGTCGCCAAGGCACACCAGAAGCTCCTCCATCGCAGCCTTTTCCTTGTCATCAGCAAGGCGGAAGGCACGTGTCGGCTTCACGAAATCATTGTAGTATCTGATCGCGAAACCAGCCGCCTGATCGAGGTCCGGATTGCCCTCGGGGCTCGCGTCCGGTGCATAGCGCTGGATGAAGCCCCAGAGCTTCTCCTTCTCCTCCGCGCCCGACACGCTGGCGAGGTTCAGAAGCATCGCAAACGGTACCACCATCGTGCTGACCGGCACATCACCCGCGTGGATATGATAGACCGGGTTCGCCAGTTTTTGCTCAGCGTTTTGAGTATGATAGGCGTTCAGCTGCTGGTGGTATTCGTCCACCGCCTTTGGGATCACGTCGAAGTAGAGCCGCTTTGCGGTCTTCGGCTTGAGATACATGAAGTAGCTCAGCGATTCCGTCGATGCGTAGGTCAGCCATTCATCAATCGAAATCCCGTTTCCCGAGGATTTCGAAATCTTCTGCCCCTGATCGTCGAGGAAAAGTTCATAGGTGAAATGCTCCGGCGCGGGTTCGCCCAGGATCCGGCAGATCGCGTCATAGATCGGTGTGTTGGTGGAATGGTCCTTGCCGTACATCTCGAAATCCACGCCAAGCGCGGCCCAACGGGCACCGAAATCGGGCTTCCATTGCAGCTTCACATTGCCGCCGGTCACCGGCAGCGTCCATTCGCGGCCATCCTCGTCGTCAAAGGTGATCGTGCCATTTACGGCATCCACGTTTTTCATGGGCACATACAGCACGCGCCCGGTTTCGGGATGGATCGGCAGGAAGATCGAGTAGGTCTGCCGCCGTTCCTCGCGCAGGCTTTTCAGCATCACCTTCATCAGCGCGTCATAGCGCTCCGCCGCGCGCAGCAGGATCGTGTCGAATTGGCCCGAGCGATAGAATTCGGTGGCCGAGTAGAATTCATACTCGAACCCGAAAGTATCGAGGAACCGGCGCAGCATCGCGTTGTTGTGGTGGCCAAAGCTTTCATGTGTCCCGAACGGATCGGGCACCGAGGTCAGCGGCTTTTGCAGATGCTCTTTCAGCATCTCCTGATCGGGCACGTTCCCCGGCACCTTCCGCATCCCGTCCAGATCGTCGGAAAAACATATCAGCTTGGTGGGAATATCCGAGATCACTTCGAACGCGTTGCGGATCATCGTGGTGCGCAACACCTCACCGAAGGTCCCGATATGCGGCAGGCCCGAGGGGCCATAGCCGGTTTCGAACAGCACATAGCCCTTTTCCGGCGGCGACTTTTCGTAACGTTTGAGCACCCGGCGCGCTTCTTCGAAGGGCCATGCTTTCGAGCTCATTGCAACGTCGCGCAGATCAGACATTTCATTCTCCAGAATGGGCGGGAGGCGCACCATACGCCGAAACCCGCCGCTTCCTAGGGCGGGCGGGGCGCGGGGTCAACATTCAGACCCCTTGAATCATGGCTTCCGCGACGATCCAGTCGTGAATTCGCGTCACTTCCTCATTGGCGGCCAGCCCGTCGCGGCGGGTGATGAAATAGCCGCGCACGGACCGGGCAGACGGCCCGTCGATCCGCACCATGGCGCCTGTGCTCAGGAAACTGTCCAACAGGCCCGACCAGCACAGGCACACCCCCTGCCCCGCAAGTGCCGCGTTGACCAGCATCGCGTAGGAATTGAAGTCGAGCTGTCGGACGCCGTCTGGCATCCTGCCCCCCGCCGCCTCGAACCAGCTTGGCCAGTCGTGCCAATGCTGACGGGCCGATTCCATCGTCAAAAGGGTCAGTTTCGACAGATCCGGCGGACTGGCATGGCGCGACAGATAATGGGGGCTGGCCACAGGGAAAACTTCGTCTCCCAAGATGCGGCAGGCAAGCTGGTCGGCCTCTGACGCCAGACCGTAGCGGATCGACACATCGCCCGAACGGTCTGGATCACCATACTCTTGGCTTATGATCCGAATCGTCACTTCAGGGAACGCGGCCTCCAGTTCCGCCAGTTTCGGGATCAGCCAGAACCCGACAAACCCCGACGGCCCTGTCACCGTCACCACCCGCTTGGCATTCCCCCGTCGGATCGTCTCGGTAGCCGCTTCAATCTGGCCAAACCCCGTCCGCAAAGCGCGCATCATCTCCCGCCCTTGCTGGGTCAAACGCGCGGGTTTGTGGCTGCGATCAAACAGACGGCAGCCCAGATCCTCTTCCAGCGCGGCAATCCGGCGGGACACGGCGGGCTGCGAGACATTCAGTTCGCGTGCTGCGCCCGTCAGTGTACCGTGGCGCACTGCGGCGTAGAAAGCCGTCAGGCCAGAGAACGGTGGAAGGCGTGATGACATCATAATCTCATCGTATAATATTACTCACCTTTAGCGCATTGTGCGACGGCGAGACAATGCGCAATCTCGACCCATCACACGGGCAGAGAAGGACCCCAAGATGACCCAGTTCGCCAGCGCCGCCGCCGAAAGCCTGATCGCCGAGGAGCAGCCCTTCGTCGCCCATGCCCCTGCCGACAACAGCCCCTACGCGCCCTCGTGCGAGGCATTTTCGATCCATGCCGATGATGTGGCGCTTGAAGGCGGCGACCCCACCTATGGCACCGTGACCTGGCGTACGCTGATCAACGGCACACCGGATGTCCCGCGCGAATTTGTTCTGGGCATTGCCGAGTTCGGCCCTCATGGAACCTTGCTGCCGCATCGTCACGATCCGGCGGAGTTCTACCTGGGGATAGAGGGTTCGGGCGTCGTCACGATCGACGGTGTCGCGCATTCAATGGCCCCCGGTGTCGCCATTTATGTGCCCGCCGGTGCCGAGCATGGCGTTGTTGCAGGGCCTGGCGGCCTGCGCTTCACCTATGGATTTGCCGAGGGCAGTTTCGAATCTGTCCAGTATCGCTTCAGCGCGGGAAGCGCCTGAGCGAAACACGCCGCCGCGCCTCATCCCGCATCTCCCTGGCGCGGCGGCGTCACGTCCCCTTGCCCCCATGAGCGGCTGACCCTAGTCTCTGGTCGGTATCGCATTGGAAGGCAAAGACCCGTGACCGAACAACCCTCCCTCTCCCCGCAGGACGCCCTTGTTGCGTTGATGATCGCCGTTTCCGTGTCGGACGAAAATATCCGCACATCCGAGCTGGTCACGATCGAACGCATCGTCAATCACCTGCCGGTCTTTGCCGAGTATGATGAAGATCGTCTTGGCGTCGTGTCACGGATCGTGTTTGACCTGATGGAAGAAGAAGACGGTCTTGATGCGCTTTTCGGCCTGATCCTGGATGCACTGCCAGAAAGACTTTTTGAAACCGGGTATGCGCTGGCTTGTGATGTGGCGGCGGCAGACGGGCTGCTGCGGCAGACCGAACTACAGATGCTTCAGGAAATCCGCTACCAGTTCAATATTGACCGGTTGCACGCCGCCGCCATTGAACGGGGTGCACGCGCCCGTCATCTGACGGTCTGAGCGATCAATCCTCCTCAACGTCCAGCGTCACCGTCATCGGGGCAACAGGGTTGCCGGGCGCGACCGAGGATTGGGCCACCGGATGGGGGCTGAGTGTGGCACGGGATGAGCGCAATTCGCGGTATCCCAGATAGAGCCCGCTGAGGATGATCAGCGCCATGCCCGTCAATGTGGCGGCCCCAGGGACTTCGCCCCACAGGACATAAGCCATTAGGGACGCGATCGGCAGATAGACATAGTCGAAGGGTGCAACGAGGCTGGCCGAAGTCACCATATAGGCCCGCGTCAGAAGGAAATATCCCACAAGACCCACGCCCCCTAGCAGCGCCAGGCGCCCGAGCTCCCACCCGGTTGGCAGCACCCATGTGTACTGCAAATGCGTGTGCTCCAGCGGGATCGGTACCAATTGATTGGTCAGCCAGCCAACGGGGATGATCAGGAGACCGGAAAAGACCAGCGTATAGAGCGCCGTTGTCAGCGTGGTCTCGCGGTCACCGATGCGGCGTGCGAGGATCTGGGCAATGGCGTAGAAAAGCGCGCAGGTCAGCGGCATCAGCGCGACCCAGCTAAAAGCCTCACCGGTCGGGTTCATCGCGATCAGCACCCCGACAAAGCCCACAATCAGCGCCCCTGTCCGATGCGGACCAATGCTTTCTCCCAACCAGACTGCTGCCAGAACGGCGATGATCAGCGGGGCGGAGAAGAAAAGGGTTGAGACCTCGGCAAGCCCCATGAAGGGGAACGCCCCGTAAAAGGCGGCAAAGCCGGTTGCCAAAAGGGCAGCGCGCAGAAGATGCAGCCGCCAGAGAGGCGTGATCAACCGGTGCGGAGCCCCGAACCAAAGGATCATCGGCACCATTACCATAACCGCCATAACACCTCGGGTAACGATGAGCTGCCAGACGGTGTAGTCCTCTAGCAACGACTTCATCATCCCGTCTTGCACGACAAAGAACGTCATCCCCAGAATGACACTGGAGATGCCTTCAATCGCGCGCGGGGTGGCGGCCGCGCCGGTTGGCTGTGTAGCGTCTGACACGACCGTCTTCCGATCATTGAAACAGCCCCGTCCAGTCGAAATTCCCGGCTCAGGTCTGGTGATCTAAGGTCGTAAAACGCCCCCTGTCGCGCCTGTTTGCGACGAATGCTCAGGTCCGGTCATGGACAAGCGCCCATCTTTGAATCAGCTCCTGCTGCAGGTGCTTGGCACGGCTGTTGTAGCTGCGGGCACCGGGTGGGCGTTCCTCCTGGGATGGGTCAAAGGTGGTGCGCCGGGGCAGATCACCGCAAAAAACGGCAAAGGCCAGATCGCGGCCCGACGGCGCGCGGAGGAAGCCTGCAAGGGTCGAGACAAAATAGAGCGTGCCGGTCTTGGCCACCACCTGCACCGGATGATCAGGGATGGGCGCGCCCTGATCGTCTAGGATGGGGATGTTCTTCATCAACCGCCGCAGCCCGCCATTCGGCCCGGTGCCAACCAACGCACGCACCATTTCGCGGGTGCTGATCCGGCTGTCTTCGCTCAACCCCGAATGGTCGAGAAAATGCTGATGCCGGACGCCAAAACGCTCCTCCATCCAGCGGCCCATTTCAGCAGCGGAGTCTTCCAGGCCCGCTGGCCGCACCCCGCCTGCCTGCGTGGCCATCATCCCCGCAACCTCTGCCGTCAGATTGGTCGACCACCGCATCATGCCGCGCAGGATGTCTTCCAGCGGGTCCGACACATGCTCGGCCATGACCAATGCGCCATCGGGCGGTGCGTCACCGACCGTGGCAGGGTCCAGCACGATCCCGCGCGACCGCGCAAGAACCTGAAACACTTCGGCAGCGTAGAGATGCGGGCGGCGGATCGGCAACCAGCGCGCGCCGTTCTGCCCCAATGCGCCGCGCGCGACGGTCCATTCCTCTCGCTCTTCGGTCGCTTCGTATTCATAGACCGGCGCGCCCCGGTCCACGACCTGCATACGCGCAACAGAAACCGGCGGGCGCAGCGATTCCGACCGTGCATCCATGGAAACGGAATAGCCCTCGGCCCCGCGCTGCCATTCGAAATGCACCCGGTTGAAGTTGAGATTCAGCCCCGACACAGCCGGGTTATAGCCCACATGGCCGGGTTGCTCCGGGTCAATGGCCGTGACATGCGGGATCGCGCTATGTGCGACACGGAAAGCGCCGGTCACCTCGCGCACGCCCGCATCCGCCAGATCGCGCGCCATGGCGTTCAACGCATCGGTATCCAATAGCGGATCGGCCCCGCCAACCAACCACAGATCGCCCTCTAACCGTCCATTGACCAGCGACCCATCGGCGATCAACCGAGTGCGGAAACGGTAGCCGGGACCAAGCCGATCAAGCGCAAAGGCCGCGGTCATAGCCTTGGTAACGGAGGCAGGTGGAAGGCCCAGAAGGGGACTTACCGCTTCCAGAACCTGCCCGGTATTGGCATCGGCCACCACGCAAGATACCGCCCCGCCCAAATCGGCCCGCGCGATAATATCCGCCGCGCTTGGAAGACTGCGCAGTTCGAACCCGTCGGGGCGACGCAGAGGAATGCGGGACACCTCGGGCGGCGAGGCAAACGCGCCCTGCGCGAGGCTGGCCATCGCGCCACCCAAAAATACGCGTCTCGAAACCATAATGCTCAAATGCTCTTATCCGTCCGGCACCCACTAAACCGCAGGCAGGGTCAGCACTCAAGCCTTTCGGTCAATCGAAAAGCCCCGTATTACGCGAACATGACCCAACCGCTGCTTCGCGCCGTGCCGCTCATGGTCGTGGCCATGTTCCTGATCCCTCTGGGGGACAGCGCCGGGCGGTTGCTTGGGGCGTTTCACGACGTAAATCCGCTGTTCACTGCCTGGAGCCGCTTTGCCCTCGGGTTTCTGTTGCTGGCCCCTTTTGCCCTGACGCGCACTGCCCTTTCGCTGCTGTCGGACTGGCGCATCTGGCTGCGCGCGGCGTTTCTGATCGGCGGCATCAGCAGCATTCTGACGGCGCTGAGAACGGAGCCGATTGCCAATGTCTTCGGTGTCTTTTTCGTCGGCCCGATCCTGAGCTATTTCCTGTCCGCGCTGTTCCTGCGCGAGCAGATCACGCTGCTGCGCACCGCCCTTCTGCTTGCAGGGTTCTACGGTGTCGTCATGGTCGTCGATCCCAGATTTGGCCTGTCGCCGGGCATCGGATTTGCGATGCTTGCAGGATGTTTCTATGGGGCCTACCTGACAGCGTCACGCTGGCTTGCAGATGCCGGGCGTCCGCGTCAGTTGCTGATCACCCAACTTATGATCGGGGCGGTGGTGCTGCTACCTTTCGGTGCGCTGCACTGGCCCGAGATGACGGGTGAGATCGCCGCCTTTACGGTGGTGTCGGCACTTGGCTCCGCGCTTGGCAATCTTTTGCTGATCGTGGCCATGGGCATGGCGCCCGCGTCGCGGCTGACACCGTTCGTCTATGTCCAGTTGGTTGCCGCCACGCTGTTCGGCTTTCTGATCTTTTCGGAAATCCCGCAAGAGCGCGCCCTTCAGGGGCTTGCCCTGATCCTCTCCTCTGGCCTAGCGACCCTGTTTCTGCGGGAACGGCGCTAACGCGTCCAGTCACCGCGCGCCCGGATCTCGGTCGAAGAGACATCGACCATCGGCACGTTCAGGAAGCACCAAGCCGGTGTGTCACGATAGGCAAGGCCCTTGGCCCCGGCCGCCGGCACCTTGAAACGGCGATAAATCTGAGCGGCTTTCGCGGTGCGCGCCGATATCCGCTGCCCGGGCCGGGCCAGAACACCAACGGGGATGTTCTCCATGATCCAATCCCATCTCTGCCAGCGATGCAGGCTTGCCAGATTATCGGCCCCCATCAGCCAGACAAAGCGCACACCGGGATAGAGCGCGAAAAGCCCCTCCAACGTTTCAGCAGTATAGCGTGTGCCCAGATGTGCCTCGATATCCGTGGCTTCGATACGCGGATGCCGGATCAGTGCCCGCGCTGCCGCCATCCGCCGTTTCAGCGGCGCGGGGCCTTCGGTCTTCAACGGGTTGCCGGGGCTGACCAGCCACCATACCCGGTCCAGCCCAAACCGCTTCAACGCCTCACGGCTAACATGCATATGGCCTTCATGCGGGGGATCGAACGATCCTCCGAACAGGCCCACAGTCATCCCGGGGCGGACATATGGCAATCCCGCGCGCATGACCGCCTTTGTTGCGGCCCGCGCGCCCTCTGTCCAGAGGTCACGTGTTGACACGCCCGCATTCCTGACCTTCCCTAGACCAGTGAAGGAGCCAACCCTATGTCCACATTCGACAGCAAACACGCCGCCGACCTGCACCGGCATATTCATTCCCACCTGCCAAGCGATCCGGCGCTTCGTGTGAAAGCGTTGGAAAGCCTTGCCGTCGAAAAGGGGTTGATCGCGCCCGAGACCATCGACGCCTGGGTTGAGGCCTATTCGGAACATATCGGACCGATGCGCGGTGCGAAGGTGGTGGCGCGGGCTTGGGTTGACGCCGAGTTCAAGGCGCGCCTGCTGGCGGACGCGACTGAAGCGATCAAGGAGTTTGGATTCGAGGGCAACGCGACGGGCCACCTTAAGGCGGTCGAGAATACCGACGCGCAACACAACATGGTCGTCTGCACGCTGTGTTCCTGCTACCCGTTCTCGATCCTCGGCATGTCGCCCGCCTGGTACAAATCCGCCGCCTACCGCGCCCGCGCCGTGCGTGAACCCCGCGCCGTTCTGGCCGAATTTGGGGTGAACCTGACTGATGAGGTCGCCGTGCGGGTCTGGGATAGCACCGCTGAGTTGCGCTATCTCGTGGTGCCACAACGCCCCGCCGGGACCGAAGACTGGGATGAGGAACGGCTGGCCGGGACCGTCACCCGCAATTCGATGATCGGCACGGACCGCGATCTGTCAGCGGGGGACGCGTGATGGATGGCATTCACGATCTTGGCGGCAAGGAAGGCTATGGCCCCGTCCCAGTTGCAGAGGGCGACGCGCCGTTCGCCCATGACTGGGAACAGCGTATGTGGGGGCTGGCGCGAGAAGGCATATGCCCTTCGATGACCATCGACTGGTTTCGCCACGGGCTGGAACTGATGGTGCCGGGCGATTACCTCACCTTTTCCTACTTCCAGAAATGGGCGACGAACTACCTGATGCTGATGGTTGATGCCGGTCAGATCACACTTAAAGACCTAGAGCGCGGCTACGTTCTGGACCCCGCCGACCCGGCCAAGGCGAAGACCGTGGATCAGGTCGTTGAGCAAGTGCGCCTCGCCTGCACGGATTTCTCGGTGCCAGAGGACGCGCCCGCGCGTTTCGCCGTGGGGGACAGCGTCCGCACCCTGCGCCAGATCTCCCATAACCATACCCGCCTACCTGCCTATGCACGCGATTGCACGGGGCAGGTTATTGCTCATCATGGCAGCCATCTGTTCCCCGATGAAGGCGCACATAACCGCCATGTTGGCCAGCACCTCTACACCGTAAGCTTCACCGCGCGCGAGCTTTGGGGCCCGGATGCCAACCCGCGCGACACGGTCACGCTTGAACTGTGGGAAAGCTACCTTGTTCCAGCCTGAAAACCCCCTCGCTCCCCGCGACCCCGTGTTTGACGAGGCATGGCAGGCGCAGGTTCTTGCGATTGCCGACACGATGGTGAAGGCAGGTCGGTTCAGCGCCTCTGCTTGGGCCGAAACGCTCGGGGAAGAGCTGCGCCGCGCTGAAGCCGACGGGCGACCTGACACGACCCAGACCTATTACGAGGCCGCACTTGCAGCTCTGGAAGAGCTGACGACCGAGGCCACGGCAATCACCGGCGCAGACCTGACAGAGCGCAAGGCTGAATGGACCCGCGCCTATGAACGCACGCCCCATGGCCAGCCGGTGCTGCTGGATCGAGGACGCGACAGACAAAGCTGAGCCCTCGGCAAAGAAGGTCAGAAACCTCGCCATGTCTTTCGGTTGTTTCGCAGCGGAAGGGCCTTCGAGCGTTGTGCGCCTTGCATCAGCAATTATACCTGACTTAAGTCAGATAAATGACCCAAGACATCCAACGCATTCGCCGCTTCAACCGCGCTGTCACCTCCGAGGTCGGGGCGCTCGACACATCGTTTCTGGGGCTTGGACGCCCACTCGGATCAGCCCGCGTGCTCAACGCCATCGGCAATGGGCTTCAGGAAGTGAGAGACGTCCGCGACTATCTCGGCCTTGACTCCGGGTTGATGAGCCGCCTTCTGCGCGGGCTTGAAAGCGAAGGAATGATCACGACAGAGCCAAGCCCAGATGACAGCCGCAGACGCATCGCCCATCTGACCGATGCAGGCCGAACCGCCTTTGCAGAATATGAACGCCTGTCCGACGACCGGGCCGAAGCCATCCTGGCCCGTCACCCGCGTCCGCAGGCGATCCTTGACGCGATGGACCTGATTGCCACGGCGCTCGGGCAGGACCGCATCGGGATCACGGAGGCAGACCCGCGCAGCCCCGAAGCGATCCATTGCCTGACGCAGTATTACCAGGAACTGGAACGCCGTTTCGAAACCGGCTTCGACGTGAACCTGTCCCGCGATCC
This sequence comes from Nioella aestuarii, assembly GCF_050896395.1. Taxonomy (NCBI): domain Bacteria; kingdom Pseudomonadati; phylum Pseudomonadota; class Alphaproteobacteria; order Rhodobacterales; family Paracoccaceae; genus Nioella; species Nioella aestuarii. The sequence goes on from NZ_JBPBBA010000001.1 coordinate 195,587, forward strand.
TGATGCCGCCGACATGATCCGTCCGCGCGGCGTGTTCCTGCTGGCCATGTCAGATGGGTTGCCGATTGGCTGCGTGGGCCTCAAGGGCAGCGGCGCCCCGGTGGCCGAAATCAAGCGGCTTTGGGTTTCGCCCGCCGCTCGCGGCTTGCAGCTGGCTTCCCGGCTTATGACGGGGGCAGAGGATACCGCACGCGATCTGGGGATCAGCACGCTCAGGCTCGACACCAATTCGGCGCTGCCAGAAGCTGCCGCGTTGTACCGTAAAACCGGCTGGACCGAGATCGACCGTTTCAACGACGACCCTTACCCGGACATGTTCTTCGAGAAGCGCCTGTGATCTACCAGAGCTGATCGAACCCCTTCGGTTCTGGCGCTTGGGGCAGAGGCCCGCCTGCTGTCAGCTCCGCCTCCAACCCATCGGCCAAGGCCATCACCATCTGCAGACCCTCGCGCAGTTCCGACGCACTGAACTGGGAGAGAACTGCTTGTGCGGCGATGGCTTCTCCTTGATCCAGAAGCACCCGCGCGGCCTTTTCCATCCGGCTCGACAGCCCCGCCAACCGCATTTCACGCCGTGCGAAAGCCCCGTGGATGCGCGCAAGGCAAGCCGGCCCTACCAGCCCCATGAGGTAGAGCAGCCGCTTGCATTCCGCCACGGCAGACCGACTTGCTTCGCCAGATTGAGGCACCAGTGACAACACGTCGTCCCCCCCTGCCAACACTTTGCGCATATCCATGAAACGGTGTGATTCACCGGTGGTGAGATACCGATGTGGGCCGAACTCGGCAGGCACCACACCCTGGCCCAGAAAGACCGGCGCGAATGGGGCCGCAACTGCTCCGGCAGGGGCGTGCCAAAGCGACCGCAGGCCCGCATGACCCGGATCGCGCAGCGCCACCACTTGACCATAGCCCGCCGTGTCGCCTGTCAGCCTCTCAGTCCGAATGGCCCAGATCATATCCTCGAAGCCGATGCCCCGCTCTGCGGCCCGGCGGGCCATTTCACCCTCTATCCATTCCACCCCGCCCCATCGGCCCTTGCCATCGCCATAGATCGCATTTGCATTGAATGCCCCGCCTGAATACCAGCCCAGATCCCGCGCGACGTCGACGAAATTAGCGCTGTAGAGGAAATCGGGGTGGTCCGGTTCTTCTACGGGAACATCCAGCACATAGCCGGGACGAGAGGCACGAATGCTGTCCGGTCCCAACCGTTCGGCCACCCACAACCCCTGTCCGCCCGCAAACTGGATCATCACCCAGGCTTCGTTCTCATCGGCAAAAAGATGCGAGTTTCCCCCGTAGGTGCTTTCGCCGTGCTCCGCGATCAGACCGGCACAAACCTCTACCGCCTCGCGCGCTGTGCGGGTCCGTTCCAGGGCGATCCGGGCAAGGTCGCTGTAATTGGGGCCGGTCTGGTCCGCCGGCGTCATCGCGATCAACTCTGCCCGCGAGGTCGACCAAACATCGCGCACTGCGAGCCCGTATTCATTCAACCCGCCATTGGTAATCGGGGCAGGCACGCCGAGATAATAAGAGTAACTCACCCTGATATGCGCTGCCGTGCGGGGCGCTTGCGGGATGTGGATGCGGTGGCCCGGCATGTCGGCTTCCGGCCCCACACCGACCTCAATCGTGGAATCCGGGGCATGGTCCGCCCCCGCCACGACCTCCAGCCAGTGCGAGGACGGCTCATCGCCGTAACCCGCCAACCAGCCGTGACCGTCCTTCGTATGGTTTTTCCCGACATAGATCGCGTAGCTCATCACGGTCTCCCCTGGCCCAGGCCCAGATTGCCGGGTTCCCGTTCACGCGCAATCCCCCAAGCGCCCATTGCCCCGCCCGTCCCCCTTGTCTATGTGGGTGGAAACGCGAATGCATGAGGGTTCCGATGGCTTCCTACCAGTATGTTTACCACATGGACGGTGTCTCCAAGACCTATCCCGGCGGCAAGAAATGCTTTGAGAATATCCGGCTGAGCTTCCTGCCCGGCGTGAAGATCGGTGTCGTGGGCGTCAACGGCGCGGGTAAATCCACGCTGATGAAGATCATGGCCGGGATCGACAAGGATTTCACCGGCGAGGCCTGGGCCGCCAAAGGCGCAAAGGTGGGCTACCTGCCACAGGAACCGCAATTGGATGAAAGCCTGAGCGTTCGAGACAACGTGATGCTCGGTGTGGCCGAAAAGAAGGCCAAGCTCGACCGTTTCAATGAATTGGCGATGAACTATTCGGATGAAACCGCCGACGAGATGGCGCAGTTGCAGGACGAGATCGACAGCGAAAACCTGTGGGATCTCGACAGCCAGATCGACGTTGCGCTTGAGGCGCTGCGCTGCCCCCCAGATGACGCGATGCCGACAAATCTGTCCGGCGGAGAACGTCGCCGCGTGGCGCTGTGCAAGCTGCTGCTGGAAGCACCCGACATGCTGCTGCTCGACGAACCGACCAACCACCTGGATGCGGAAACCATCGCCTGGCTGCAACAGCACCTGATCGACTACAAGGGAACGATCCTGATCGTCACCCACGACCGTTACTTCCTCGATGACATCACCGGCTGGATTCTGGAACTCGACCGTGGTCGCGGCATCCCCTACGAAGGCAACTATTCCGCTTGGCTGGAACAGAAGGCCAAACGGCTGGCACAAGAGGCCCGCGAGGATAAGTCCAAGCAGAAGACGCTGGAGCGCGAATTGGAGTGGATACGCCAGGGCGCCAAGGCACGCCAGGCCAAGCAAAAGGCCCGGATCAACGCCTATAACGACCTCGCAAGCCAGTCCGAGCGCGAAAAGATCACCCGCGCCCAGATCGTCATCCCGAACGGCCCGCGCCTTGGCAGCAAGGTGATCGAGGTCAATGGTCTGCAGAAAGCCTATGGCGACAAGTTGCTGGTCGAGGACCTGTCCTTTGCCCTGCCGCCGGGTGGCATCGTGGGCGTGATCGGCCCGAACGGCGCCGGTAAATCGACCCTCTTTCGTATGCTGACCGGGCAGGAACAGCCTGATTCCGGCACTGTGGAATATGGCGATACGGTCAAGCTGTCTTATGTGGATCAGTCCCGTGATGCGCTGGATGCGAATGCAACGGTGTGGGAGGAGATTTCTGGCGGGGCCGAGATCATCGAACTGGGCGATGCGCAGGTGAACAGCCGCGCCTATTGCTCCTCTTTCAACTTCAAGGGCGGCGACCAGCAAAAGAAGGTCGGGCTCCTGTCGGGCGGGGAACGCAACCGCGTCCACATGGCGAAGCTGCTAAAAGAAGGCGGCAACGTGCTGCTGCTCGACGAACCGACTAACGATCTGGACGTGGAGACTCTGCGCGCGCTGGAAGACGCGCTGGAAGATTTCGCGGGCTGCGCCGTGATCATCTCGCACGACCGCTTCTTCCTCGACCGCCTATGTACCCACATCCTGGCCTTCGAAGGCGAGGCCCATGTGGAATGGTTCGAAGGCAACTTCGAGGCCTATGAGGAAGACAAGAAACGCCGCCTTGGCCCCGACGCGCTGGAACCCAAGCGGGTGAAGTACAAAAAGTTCGTGCGGTAAATACGTTCAGAGAACATGCATAGGATGGGTGCAAACACCCATCCTAGCCAGAAAATCCGAACGCGTTTTCAAAGCTTTGGGATACGGTGCCTGTCGGCCAAGATGGGCCCGCCCAAGACGCCGCCCATTTTGAGGCAAGGTGGGCAGAACTGCCCACCCTACGCATATCAGAAAAGCCACTGCGCAAGATCCGCTCGGAACTGGTTGGTTATTTCTGTCTTTTCCGGGGATGTTTGCTTCTGAAGGACTGTTTCTTTCTTCGGAAGAGTGAAATCCGGTGGAAGGTTCAGGAAGGATCCCAGGTCGGCCAAGACCTTTTCCGGTTCGGACACCAGCTGTTCATAAATGACTGTCCGCCGCGGAAAGCCTGACGCAGAGCACACGCGGTCAATCAGCTCGTTGCTTTTGACGATTGCATCAAATTTAGAGAGCAGCGACTGGAAATCATATTCTATCGGATCGGTGCCCGAGCGCTTGACGCTTTGCTGACTTGTCCATTGCCCGGTTTGGAGAGCGAAGTGAAGCGACACCGCCTGTGCGAGCAGATCCTCGCGTCGAATGTGGATGATTTTGACAGCCGGAAACATCGCAAAAATGTTCCATCGCGCAAGCATGGCAATCTGTTCACCAGACGCCTTTACACCAAAGCCAAGCTCTTCCCCACGCCGAGATACGACGCTGTGCAGATAGTCCTGAAAGGACTCGAGCTTCAACAGGGCTGATTGCCGGGTCACGGTATCCCAGTTCAGGGATTCCTGAAATCCACCTATCCCTGGAACTTGCCGCAGGTGTTCAGCCAAAAGGTTCGAGCCACTTCTATTGACGAATGCCAGAATGATAAGCGGCTGATCGAAAACAGGAGAGTCGCCCGTAAAGACGACCTCCTTCAGAGCTTCCGCTATCTTTTCTTCATGAGGCTTCGCTGAAACCTTAGTGGACACCACGTCAGACACCGCTTCAGACAAGTGCTTCGCGGTCACGAACCCAATCCTACGAAACAGTCGCCTCACTGATCAAGAAAGCTCCGCAGTTTCCGAGACCGGCTCGGATGCTTGAGCTTTCGCAAGGCTTTCGCCTCGATCTGGCGGATACGTTCGCGGGTGACGCTGAATTGCTGGCCGACTTCTTCCAGCGTGTGGTCAGTGTTCATGCCGATGCCGAAGCGCATACGCAGCACACGCTCTTCGCGGGGGGTCAGCGATGCCAGAACGCGGGTGGTGGTTTCTTTCAGGTTTTCCTGAATCGCACTGTCGAGCGGCAGAACCGCGTTCTTGTCCTCGATGAAATCACCGAGCTGCGAATCCTCTTCGTCGCCAATCGGCGTCTCCAGAGAGATCGGCTCCTTGGCGATCTTCATCACCTTGCGAACCTTTTCGAGCGGCATCTGCAGCTTTTCGGCCAGTTCTTCCGGCGTCGGTTCGCGGCCGATTTCATGCAGCATCTGGCGGCCTGTACGGACCAGCTTGTTGATCGTCTCGATCATGTGGACCGGGATACGGATCGTACGGGCCTGGTCGGCGATAGACCGGGTAATAGCCTGCCGAATCCACCACGTCGCGTAGGTCGAGAACTTGTAGCCGCGACGATATTCGAACTTATCGACCGCTTTCATCAGGCCGATATTGCCTTCCTGGATGAGGTCGAGGAATTGCAGGCCGCGGTTGGTGTATTTCTTGGCGATGGAAATCACGAGACGCAGGTTGGCCTCGACCATTTCCTTCTTGGCCTGACGGGCCTCTTTCTCACCCTTCTGAACCTGCTGCACGATGCGGCGGAACTCGCTGATGTCGAGACCCACATAGGTGCCGACCTGTGCCATGTCAGCGCGCAGTTCTTCCACCTTGTCGCGAGAGCGTTCCATAAGCCCCTGCCAGGCACGCCCCGGCTTTTCGGCCATGCGGTCGACCCAGGTGGGGTCCAGTTCATAGCCACGGTAGCTTTCGATAAATTCACGGCGGTTGATACGGGCCTGATCGGCAAGTTTCACCATGCCGCTGTCAATCGACATGACGCGGCGGTTGATGCCATAAAGCTGGTCGATCAGTGCTTCGATCCGGTTGTTATGGAGATGAAGCTCATTCACCAGCAGAACGATTTCAGAGCGGAGCTTCTGGTAGACCGATTCCTCGGTCGCAGAAAAACTGGAATCCTCGTTCAGAGTGGCCGAGATCCGCAGATCCTGCATGGCGGCAAGCTGTTCGTAGTCCGAGGCGATGCGGTCCAGCGTTTCCAGAACGCGGGGCTTTAGGGCCGCTTCCATCGCGGCAAGGCTCATGTTGGCCTGCTCATCCTCGTCCTCGTCATCGTCAGACGAAATCGGGTTGCCGTCGGCGTCCAGCTCTTGCTCTTTTTCCTTCTTCTCGGCGCTTGGTGCCCCCGTGGACAGGCCCTGTTCGACTGGGGACTGTTCATCGTCATCTTCCAGCGAGCTGCCAAATGTGGCGTCGAGATCGATCACGTCGCGCAGAAGAATCTCTTCGTCCAGAAGTTCGTCGCGCCAGATGGTGATGGCCTGGAAGGTCAGCGGGCTTTCGCAAAGCCCTGCGATCATCGTGTTGCGGCCAGCCTCGATGCGCTTGGCGATTGCGATTTCGCCCTCGCGGGACAGCAGTTCGACGGACCCCATTTCGCGCAGATACATGCGAACCGGGTCATCGGTGCGGTCGAGCTTTTCAGTTTCGGCGGTGGACACCGCGACATCGCGCGACGAAGAGGTTTCGACCACGGCAGTCGAACCTTGCGCCTCTGGATCTTCCTCGGCCTCGTCATCTTCGATCACGTTGATGCCCATTTCGGACAGCATCGACATCACGTCTTCGATCTGCTCCGAGCTGACCTGTTCAGGCGGCAGCACCGTGTTCAGCTGATCATAGGTGATGTACCCCCGCGTCCTGGCCTCGGCGATCATCTTTTTGACGGCGGCCTGGCTCATGTCGAGGCTGACATCAGCCTCTTCACCGTCGGATTTACGATCGTCGGTATCTTTTGCCATACGGTATCCCCTTCGCGGGCGGATGATTCGCCCCATGCGTCAAATTCTGTTCTAAGCGCGAATCATTGATTCGCACACCCGCGCTAGCGGGTTTTCTTCTCCCACACGCGGCTTTCTATCAAGTCCCGCAAGCGTTTGGACAGCACGCTTTCGTCCTCTGGTGATGCTGAACTGCTGCCAGTCTTCGGTGATTCGGCCTGTTGCCGGGCATGTAGTGCGCTGTTCAAACGCCAACCAAGTCTTGATTCGTCCCCATCGTCGAGATCCTCCAGCGCTTCGGCCATTTCGTCCTGAATGCCGCGCCGCGCCGCGAGCTTTGCAAATTCCTCGGCCAGGCAGAGCGCCGCCTTTTCCGTATCACCGGGCGCGCGCACGCAAGGCGAAATACGCACGTGGCCCAGTGAGAGCAAGTTTTCAAGGGTTCGAGACAAATTAGCATGTTCGAGCGCCGCGCGCAGAGCGTCAGGGTCACGTTCCGGGGTGCCAAGAAGGAAACCTGTCAGACGCGCCTGATCGGGGTCAACGGGGTCTAGCCGGTCGAGCGCGTGTTCAAATTCGTCGATCAGTGCCGGAGTAACACAGAGCGTGGCGAGGATCAGGGCAGAGCGCATGTCCAGATCAGTCATCGCACCTGCGGCCAACGGCGTGGCACGGGTTTCGGCCATGGGCGTGGCAACGGCGCGCTGCGGGAAGCGGCCCGGCTGCCACGCGGCGCGGGCCGGGCGGGAAGTGCGGAACAACTCGTAACGCATGTCCTTGAGCACCTGCCCGTAGTGGTGGCGCAGGGACGGATCCTTGATCTGGCCAATGGCCTGGCGCAGCGATTTGTCCAGCGCGGCGCGGCGTTCGGGGCTGTCAAACACCTTACCCTCGGTTTCGCGTTGCCACAGAAGCTTGACCATCGGATCGGCGCGATCCAGCAGATCCTGCATCGAGCTCGCACCCTTTTCCTTGATCAGGTCATCGGGGTCTTTGCCCTGCGGCAGCAGCACGAAGCGCAGAGATTTGCCCGCCTCCATCAAAGGCAGGGCCAGGTCGATCAGGCGCATTGCGGCCTGCAACCCGGCACGGTCACCGTCCAACGCCACAATCGGTTCATCGGAAATGCGCCAAAGAAGGTGCAGCTGATTGTCAGTGATGGCGGTTCCAAGGGGCGCGACGGCGCCGGTGAACCCGGCCTGCGACAGCGCGATCACGTCCATATAGCCCTCGGCGACGATCAGCGGCTGACCTTTGCCCACAGCCTCGCGCGCAGGCCCGTGATTATACAATGCGCGCCCCTTGTCGAAGAGCTCTGTCTCGCGGGAATTGAGGTACTTCGCCCGTGCATTTGGGTCCATCGCCCGGCCACCGAAGCCGATGCAACGCCCGCGCGGGTCGCGGATCGGGAACATGATCCGGTCGCGGAACGCGTCATAGGGCGCGCCGCCATCGTCGGGCTTGCTGGCAATCCCGGCTGCCACGATCAGTTCAGGGTCATGGCCCTTTTCCTTCAGCGCCTGAAACGCGCCCTGCCGCGATCCAGGTGCATAGCCCAGTTCAAACCGGTCCTGCGCTGCCTGATCGAGGCCCCGCCGGTCAACATAGGCCCGCGCCTGCGTGCCAGCGGACGCGCGCAATTGCAGCCGGTACCAAGCCACAGCGGCCTCTGTCACCTCGGCCAGTTGAGTCCGCCGATCGGCCTTGGCCTGTGCCTGCGGGTCGCGCGCTGGCATAGGCATCCCGGCTTCTCGGGCGAGGATCTCGATCGCTTCCATGAAGCCTACATTTTCGGTCGATTGCACGAAGCTGATGGCATCGCCTTTTTCATGGCAGCCAAAGCAGTAATAGAACCCCTTGCGATCATCGACATGGAAGCTGGCCGTCTTTTCCTGATGGAAGGGGCAAGGCGCCCACATGTCGCCTTTGCCCTGGTTCGACTTCCGCTGATCCCACGTGACCTTGCGCCCCACGACCTGCGTGAGGGAGATTCGGGTGCGAAGCTCATCTAGGAAACCGGGGGGTAGACTCATGTGGCGGAGTATCTTGCGGAGGCGAGGGGAAGTCCAGAAGCCGCAGACAGGTCGATTTTCACAGTTTTGCCACAATCACGCCCGAATGCGGGCACATTGTGACGTCATTTAGGCGATTAGGGGGCGCTTCCGAGAGGAAACGCGAAATGTTTGCCAAGTTCTTATACACCGAGTCCGGGGCTGTGACCGTCGATTGGATTGTATTGACCGCTTTTCTGTGCGGCCTCTCCATTGCCGTTGTCTCAATGCTCAGTGTTGCTGCCCGGGAACCCGCCAATACCCTTAACTCCGTGCTGGCTGACGATGTGATCGCCGCTCACGCCAGTTTCGACTAAGGTCGGTCTCGACGCCGGGTCCGGTTTGGACCAGTCTGCCCCCATGCTGACCCCGTTCGAGATTCCCACAAATGGCCCCGGCCTTTACGAATTCACCACCTCGCTGGCCCAATGGCTGGCGGGGTTGTCTGCGTCCGAGGGGCTGTTGATCCTTCATATCCAGCACACCTCGGCCTCGCTTCTGATACAGGAAAATGCCGATCCCGAGGTGCAGACCGACCTGACGGCCTATTTTCACCGGCTGGTGCCACCCACCACCGATCCGTCGATGTCCTATCTGACGCATACCTATGAAGGCCCCGACGACATGCCCGCTCACATCAAGGCTGCGATCATGCCCGTAAGCCTGACCATCCCGGTCAGCAACGGGCGAATGCTGCTTGGAACATGGCAGGGTATCTATGTCGTGGAACACCGCACCCGCCCGCATCGGCGCCAGGTTGTGGCCAAGCTGCTACCCGGGTGACCCCTTATCTTGGGGGTGACAAATCCCCCCTACCCAAGGTCTCGCGGCTGACCTATAGTACCTGTGGATAACTGGGGCATCAGACCCTAATGGCAGAGCAGAGTGGAATAGGGGGGCTGGCCCATGCGGTGCCCGTTTTGCGGAAATGTTGATACCCAGGTGAAAGATTCACGCCCGGCAGAGGATCATGTCGCGATCCGCCGTCGCCGGTTTTGTCCCGCCTGCGGAGGTCGGTTCACAACCTATGAACGCGTGCAGCTGCGCGATCTGGTGGTGATCAAATCCAGCGGCAAACGCGAAGATTTCGACCGAGACAAGCTGGAACGCTCGATCAGGATTTCGATGCAGAAACGCCCCGTGGATCCAGAGCGGATCGACCAGATGATATCCGGCATCGTCCGGCGGCTGGAAAGCATGGGCGAGACTGACATCCCATCAAAGCAGATCGGTGAGATCGTGATGGAAGCGCTGGCTCGGATCGATACCGTGGCCTACGTACGCTTCGCCAGTGTCTATAAGAATTTCCAGGCCGCAGATGATTTCGAGGATTTCGTGGCCGAGCTACGGCCGCCGTCTCAACCCGAAAGCTGAGCAATGACCCAGGACGACGCCCGCTGGATGCGCCATGCGCTGAGCCTTGGCGCGCGCGGGGCGGGTCAGGTCTGGCCGAACCCGGCCGTGGGCTGCGTGATCGTCAAACAGGGCCGTGTGGTCGGTCGTGGCTGGACCGCACCGGGTGGGCGCCCCCATGCGGAGCCGCAGGCACTGGAACAGGCTGGAGACGACGCCGTTGGGGCCACCGCCTATGTGACTTTGGAACCCTGCGCCCATTGGGGACAGACGCCGCCCTGCGCTGACGCGCTGATCCGCGCCTCGGTGGCGCGGGTTGTGGTTGCCATGCGTGATCCGGACCCTCGCACGGATGGCAGCGGCATCGACCGGCTGCGCGCGGCAGGTGTAGCTGTCACCGGCCCGGTATTGGAGGACGAGGCCCGTCGTGCACATCGCGGGTTTCTGTCACGGGTGCAAAAGGGTCGCCCAAGCATGACCTTGAAGCTCGCCAGTTCCTTTGACGGACGCATCGCAACAGCGACCGGTGAAAGCCAGTGGATCACCGGACCCGATGCGCGCCGCGCGGTCCACGCCATGCGGATGCGCCATGATGCGGTGATGGTGGGTGCGGGGACAGCACGGGCCGATGATCCCTCGCTGACCGTGCGCGGCTTGGGTGCGGCACACCAGCCGGTGCGCGTCGTGATCTCGCGCCATCTGGATCTGCCACAAGATGGGGCCATTGCACGCACCGCACGGGATGTGCCGGTCTGGCTTCTGTGTGGGGAAAGTGCCGATGCAGATTTGCGGGCTGCGTGGGAAGAGCTCGGCGCGCGGGTACTTGTCGTGGAGGCCGGTGCAGGCGGCCAGGTGGATCCCGGCGCGGCCCTTCGGACCCTCGGCCGCGAAGGGCTGACCTCGGTGTTCTGCGAAGGCGGGGGGGCACTTGCGGCCTCGCTATTATCGGCCGATTTGGTGGATGATCTGGTGGGGTTCACCGCAGGTCTGGCGATCGGCGCGGAAGGCCAACCGGCAATAGGAGCAATGGGATTGGCCACGTTAGCAGAAGCGCCGCGATTCCACCTGCTTGCCACCCGAAGGATCGGCGCGGACATCCTTCATGAATGGGCACGTTCCCCTTCTTCTTGGTGAAGATACTCCGGGGGTCCGGGGGCAGCGCCCCCGGGAATGCTCTTCGAAGAGCATTTTCGCGGCCCGGTACGGGCCGCGCGGATCGACGCGCCAAAGGCGCGGCGAAACAGCTATCGTCAGTCAGTATTAGACGCCGGGGCCGGTACAATTTTCTTCGAAGAAAATTGGCTTTCGCAAACTGCACGCGCCCCCATACCGAGACCCGGCTCAGCGTCTGCCCCGCCGCCACAGCCAGGCTTGACCTGCGAACCAGCCTTGCAGCTTTGCCAAGGCACGCAAGCGCATGGCCGGGGCCGGGATCGTTCCCGAGGCCAGCCGTTCTACCACGACTTCAACAGGACATGGCCTGCCAGTCACCGGGTCGTGGTAGCGTGGATAGGTGATCAGGGCGGCATGGATCAGCGCCGCAAGCGACGGTCGCGCCCTGCGTCGGGCAGGACTCTGGCCAAAGTCTTCGCTCAAGCCCCAGCCTGCATAGAAGGGTGTGCCCGTCACACAGACCGGCACGCCACGCAGCAGGGCCTCAAACCCAAGAAGCGATGTCATCGTTATCACTCTGTCCGCCGCCTCGATCAGGGCGATCGGGTCGGCCTGCGCCGCGACATGATCCGCCAGCCTCGCCAGATCCTCGGGCGCCACATGCCCCTGCCGCAGACCCGCTTCCACGTCGGGATGCGGCTTGTAGACCAGGAAGGCGTCGGGGCATCGATTCCTGGCGGTTTGCAAAAGCGCAAGGTTCGTCCGCACTTCGCCCGCGCCAAGCCGGATCGAGGCGTCATCCTCCACCTGCCCCGGCACCAGCACCACCTCACGGCCGCCTGTATCGGGCAGCGCCGTTGCGCCGCCGAGATTGTATTTGTTGACCCCGGTGCTGATCAGCGCCTCCATCAGCCGTTCGGCCCGGCGCAAGCGAGCGGGGGCAAACGCCGCGGCTTCTGCAATGAGCAGTTCCAGACGGCTGACGCAGGTGGGATCGTAGTAGATCCCCTGATCGTCCAGCACCAGGCTGAGCGGTGGGACCAGCTCCGCCCCGAGCCCGCGCGACCTGAGAAAACCGTCTTCAATGCGAGCCAGGGGCAAATTGGATCGCTGGCAGGCCGCTCTCAGCTCTTCCGTTTCCTTCCCGGCCCAGACCATCACAGGGCGCCCATGGCGCGTGGCCTCAGACTGCGTTTCGGCAAAGCGCAAGGCGGGACCATTCACCGCGAAGACTTTCTGCAAGGGCCCCCGTTTCCATGCCCGCATACCAACGGCCACATGTCCGCGATGGTCCTGCCGCCAGGCCCGCGCCTCGGCTTCCAGCGTGGACAGCACATCCTCCAGCCCGCACAGCCGGTCGCGATAGGGATCGTACCAGCGCGGATAGAGGATCAGCGCCCCCGCAACCAACTGTGCCCGCGTCAGGCGTCGCCTGCGCCGATCAATCGGGTTGCGATCCTCGGTCAGGCCCCACCCGGCATAGAAGGGCTGACCAAAAACCTGCGGTTTGTGACCGGCCAAAATCGCCTCGAACCCCAGTTGAGAGGACACGGAATAGACGACAGTCGCGCCTTCCATCAGCACCCATGGCGAAACGGCATCGGAACACAGGCTGATCCGGTCGCTGGCATGTTCGGCCCCGTAATGGCCCGGACGGTGGCCGCCATTGGTTTCGGGGTGGGTCTTGATCACGATGCGTGCGCCGGGGTTCTCCTCTTGCGCCAGCACCAGCATTTCTCGGAAGGTCCGTTCGTTGGCGCCGCCAAGCCGGATCGAGGCGTCGCCCCTGGTCTGGTCGACCACCAGAACATAGCCGGGCGGCGGGGCGGGTTTGGTAGGATCGACAGCGGCGTATTTGGTCAGGTGCCCCTCACGCATCCGTGCAATGGCATCGCGCGCGCGGTCCAGCAACGCGGTATTGTCCAGCGGGTGTGTGGCCAGCAGATGTTCCAGATCGGATGGCTGGCGGCTATCGAACCACGCACCGCGCCGGTCGATTGTCAGGCCAAGCGGCGGTTCGCCCGACCGACCGGGGTGGAGCGAGCGCAGAAATGCATCCTCAACCCTGACCACATTGGCGCCGGTCGCCTCGGCAGCTTTCTCGCCCCGCGCGGCATAAGGGCTGTGGCCCCAGACCAAAACATCGTCCTGCGGCCCCGGTTTGCCAAGCGATAGGTCAAAGCCTGACAGGTCCAGAATGCGTCGAACCCGGCGGTTGGTCAGGAACCCGCCGGAAAAATAGAACGCCCGCCGGGGCTTTGTGGCTCCGGCAGGCGTGTCTTGGGCGTGGCCCGTCATATGGGCCTTATTCGGCCAGGCTGCTGATCGAACCCGCTGTTGCAAGCGTTCCGGTCAGTGCGCCGATGACCTGGTTCCACTGAGCGAACGGTGCGACCGTCACGTAAAGCGTATCCTGGTCGCGGATCACGAAATCACGCGCCTGGAACATGCCGTTTGGCTCGGTCAAATCGAGCACATAGATCATGCGCTGTGTGCCGGAGATATCGTTGCGGCCCAGAACCTGTCGGGCAATCGCCTCTGGCTCGTTGCGCAGGATGAAGACGCCGGTCGGATCGGCAAGGTTGGGGTTCAGGCCGCCAACGGTTGCAATCGCCTCGATGGCCGAGATGGTCTGCGTGTCGAACGGCACGCGGGTCTGGGCATTCGTTGCGCCAAGCGCGGTAAAGGATCTCGTGTCTTCCTCGACCAGAATCCGGTCACCGGCACGCAGGGCGATGTCCAGCTCTGGATTGGAATACAGATCGTTGAACCAAATCGTGCCGGTTTCGCCGCCGCGTACCACTGTGACCCGGGCGATCTCCGGTTCCACGGTCACGCCACCAGCGGCGGCCAGCATTGCCGACAGGGTCCGGGTTGGCCGGTCGATCGGAAAGATGCCTTGCGCACCAACAACACCCGCAACCGATACGGTCGCACCGTTCCCCGCAACGCGACGCACGATGATTTGCGGATCGGGGGTCTGTTCATCCAGGCTGCGGGTCAGGATCTGGCGCAGTTGGTCGGGCGTATTGCCTGCTGCCCGCACACGGCCCGCATATGGAATAAAGATAAAGCCCGAGCCATCGACCTGAACGTCGTCCAGCACCGTCGAGGGGCTGCCTTGCGGCCCCAACAGCGGGTCGGTGACGTTTTCCCAGATCGAAAGCGACAGCGTGTCGCCCGGTCGGATCGTGTCCGAGCCAAGCTGGCCTGCGTTCACGAAATTGGAAGAAAAGCCCAGTGCTTCGACCAAGGCCGTGGCGCGCAGCACACGGTCATTGACGGAAACGACGAACGCGTCGCCCTCTCGCTGCACGGATCCCGCGAAAAGTTCGCGTCGATTGGGGCCGGTCCGCGGCAGGCCACATGTGGCCACCAGCGTCACAACCATCAAGAGGGCGACCAACCGCGCCCCTCGGGAAGCCATCGATGTCACGGATTTGGCTCCTTATTGCCTGTACTGCCTCGATTATATTTTTTGCCACCCTAGCGAATTTCTATCGCCAAGGCCAGTTTTGATTAGTTAACGACGCGCAAGTGTTGCCGCGGTGCAGGACGGCCCGATTCCAGGGCGTCATATGGATCTTCGGGTGACAGCATCATGTCGACCACCTGGCGCAGCAATTGCCGCCGTCCGCGGGCCGAATAGAAACTGCCTGTGATCTGCGAGGTTTCCAGCAGATAGTGCCGGTAGTCGCGATAAGCCTTGCTGTCGGGCCGTGTCGGCAGCTGGAAGAATTCATCCAGCGGTTGGGTCGAGACGAACTCCGGCTTCAGATAAACCGCTGTGCCGAACGCCTTCAGCGGCAGGCCCCGCCAGAGCGCCTGTTGCGCGGCGGTGGAATTCACCGTGACGGCGCTGCGCGCATCATTCAGCAGCCCCGCCAGCTTGCCGCCACGCACGTAATGCACCCGGCCCGAAATGCCGTGTTCGCGGGCAACACGGGCAATGGTGCGCCGGATTGGCGCGCGGCCGTCCTCCAGCGGATGGGCCTTCAGCACCAGGTGGTGATGCTGCGGGGCGCCCTTGGCAAACCCCTCGATCAGCATTTCGAGAAACTCGGTCATGCTGGCGAATGGCCCATGGTTCTGAAAGCTCGCATCATGCTCCAGTTGCAGCAGCGCGATGTGATAGGGGAAACCGCCAGTTTTGATCTTCCAGGTCGCATACATGCGGTTCAGCGCATAGGCGGGCATCAGCGCGATGCGGCGCAGGTAGAGCCGCAGTTCCCGCGCGACAGTGATGTTTCTATGCGGGCGGAAATTCCGGTAGCGGACATTCAGGAACATCACGAACCAGTGGTAAAGCGCCCCGTAAAAAATGTGCTGGCGCATGTCGCCCCATCGCGCAGGCGCATCGGGCAGGTCAAGGTCGAGGTTCTTCAGTGCCTCCTGCATCCGTGGCACCGGCGTATCCATCAGCCGCGAATGCCCGTTCGCCCCGCCGCGTTCATAAGTCACCCAGTAGGGTCGCAGGTAGCCTTCCTCGAACACATGCACGGTGATGCCGCGCGCCTTCGCCGCCTCGACAGCCGCCCCGTGAATGGGTCGCGTGTCGCCGTATAGCACGATATCCGTGGTCTGTTTTTCGTCCAGCAGCTGCGACAGGCGGTCAGGCCAATCCTCTGGCCGCCCGGTATAGGCGATATAGCTGGGGCGGTGATGCCAGAAGGCGCTGTCACCCTGATTGAAACCTACCCGCCAAACCTCAACCCCTGCCGCACGCAACATCTTGCCAAGGCGGTGAAAGAACGGCCCATGGGGCCCCTGAAGAAACAGGAAGGATTTGTGGTGAATCGCCTTGGGGGGCACGGGGGACCTCTTAAACATAAGAACTGGTAACCTTTGTGGCGCAGGATTGCACCTGTCATGGGCGGCATGAGGGCCGGTTTGTGCCGTTAATATGTCCGATAGCGGGGACTTGTCCGAAGCCGAAAGGGCGGCTAGGTCAGGGGGATCATAGCGAAAGGCGCCCCCATGTTCACAGGCATCATCACCGATATCGGCACAGTCCAGAAGCTGGAACAGCGCGGCGACCTTCATGCGCGGATCGCGACCTCTTATGACACCGCGACCATCGACATTGGCGCGTCCATCGCTTGCGAAGGGGTCTGCCTGACTGCCGTGGCCCTGGGTGACGGCTGGTTCGACGTGGATATTTCGGCGGAAAGCGTGTCGGTCACGACCATCCAGACATGGGCTGAGGGCAAACGCCTGAACCTGGAACGGGCGCTGAAAGTGGGGGACGAGCTTGGCGGGCATATCGTGTCGGGCCACGTGGACGGCATGGCCGAAATCGTCGGCATGGAGGCCGAGGGTGAAAGCACCCGCTTTACCTTCCGCGCCCCAGAGGCTTTGGCGAAATTCATCGCGCCCAAGGGATCAGTGGCTTTGAACGGCACCTCGCTGACCGTGAACGAGGTGAATGGCAGCGATTTCGGCGTCAACATCATCCCCCACACGCAGCAGGTCACGACTTGGGGCGAAGCCAAGGTCGGAGACATGGTGAACCTTGAGATCGACACACTGGCCCGCTACGTCGCGCGCTTGCAGGAATGGGGATGAGCCGGGTTGTCACCCGCTCAATCAACGATCAGACAGGGCTGCGCTGCCTTGATCTTGTGCAGACCGGTCCAGGACGCCACATTTGGCTGGAATGCCGCCGCGACCCAGAGGATTCTTTTGGATGGCGCGTAGCGTTTTACGCGGCGGATGAGTTTACCAGCGAGGCCGAAGCCCTGCGCGATGCAATGGGCCGGGTGGCCTGGCTGGAAGAGGAGAACGCGACATGAGCGGTATCGGACATAATGGCGGCCCCACGATCGAACCGGGCTATGGCTTTCGCAAACTGGCCTGGGGCAAGGCGCGCAAATCACTGCTGCGGACCCTGCCAATCGAGATCGTCCGCGTCCGCGTTGCCCGCGCCAAGCGGTTGGGGATCGACTACAAGACCTATGCCTCCATCAGGGCGGCATCGGGTCATGATTTGGTGGCGTTCCTGTTCTCCGGCAACGCGCTGCAAATGACCCCGAAGCGCATTGCACTGCCCGCGCAGGTTGCGGATCGGCTGCATGGGCTGGATGGCGCGGTGGACCGGCTGGCCGCGATCTATGCGCCTGCCCATCCGGGCGGGGTACTGTCCGCGAATTCCAGCCTGCTGGATCACGCCGCCCCCGCCCCCCGCTTCACCGAGAGCTGGTCTGGTATGCGTGACCGCATTCAGGGGCTGGTGCGCGACCGGGGTTTGCCGGCGGACGGGGTTGTTCTGATCTCGGCCACTGCAGTGGAACGCGAATGGTGCGCAGCCGGCAAGCTGGCGGGCATTATCCCGGCAGAACGGTTTTTCACGGTGGAGCACATGGCCTAAGCGGAAGTCCAACGCATGAACGGCCTATCGCAAGACACTCTGATGACTCTTCTCAAGATCGCCATCATCCCGGTGATGTTGCTGTCGATCCTGTGGCGGAACCATCGTGAAAAACGCCGCCGGGCCGACGCGTTGGCTGCCGAGAAACAGGAGAGATCAGCGGTTCGGCGCGATGTGGTCGACCTCGGATCTGCCGATGTTGCGGCGCTGCAGATGGCACTGGACCGGGTCGACCGGGGCGATTGCCTGGTGTCGCCGCGCGGACTGCCCCTGACCGCGCCAAGACTGCGGCGGGCATTGGCCACAGCCTTGATGGATGCCGACCGGTTCGATGAGGCTGCTAAGGTGCTTGCGGGCGCCGCAGAGGACGACGACGATCCGCAAATGATGCTTTGCCGCGCCCGTCTTCATGCGCAGCGGGGCGGCGATGAAAACGCCCGTGCGCTGATGTCTGGGGCGGCGGATCGTCAGCTGTCCGAGGCGCGGACCGCCTCGCGCGGGTTGAGGATCCATCTGGCCGAATTGCTGGCAAACAGCGTCTCAGACGAAGCCAGGGTACTGCCGCTTCACGAAACCCGCCTGTCGATGCTTGGGCCGCTGGATTGTCTGGTCCTTTCCGGGCGTGGCAGCGAGGCGCGGGCATTGACGGATGAGATGCTGACCGCGCTTGACCGCGCCATATCAGAGAGTACGGCCGATCCGGACGGGCGCGGCGGCGGGCTGCCTCGCGCTGCGCTGGACGCCGCAAAGTCTGCATTATTGGCGTTCCGTGACAGGTCTGCCGTAATGGAACTGGGACAAGGCCCCGCTGTCTGAAAAGAGAAACGCGCACCGGTTGAGGCGCGCGTTTTCATTCATGGCAGACCAGAAAGCGCCGGTCAGCCCGCCGCGCGGGACTGTCGCTTGCGTTCGTGCGGGTCCAGATAACGCTTGCGAAGGCGGATCGCGTTAGGTGTCACCTCGACCAGCTCGTCATCGTCGATATAGGCGATGGCCTGTTCCAGCGTCATGGTCACTGGCGTGGTCAAGCGCACCGCCTCATCCGTGCCCGAGGCACGCACATTGGTCAGCTTCTTACCCTTCAGCGGGTTCACTTCCAGATCGTTGTCGCGGCTGTGTTCGCCGATGATCATGCCGGTATAAACCGGCTCCTGCGCGCCGATGAACATCTTGCCGCGATCTTCGAGGTTCCACAGCGCATAGGCCACGGACACACCGTTCTCCATCGAGATCAGAACACCCTGACGACGGCCCGGAATTGGCCCGCGATAGGGGGACCATTCGTGGAAAACACGGTTCAGAACGCCCGAGCCGCGCGTGTCGGTCAGGAACTCGCCGTGATAACCAATGAGCCCACGCGACGGCACATGGGCGATGATCCGGGTCTTGCCCGCACCACCTGGGCGCATCTCGACCAGATCGCCCTTGCGGGGGCCGGTCAGCTTTTCGATCACCGCGCCGGAATATTCGTCATCGACGTCGATGGTGACTTCTTCGATCGGTTCCAGCTTCTGTTCGCCATCGTCGCGGAACAGCACCTGCGGGCGGGAGATCGACAGCTCGAACCCTTCGCGGCGCATGTTCTCGATCAGAACGCCCATCTGCAATTCGCCCCGGCCCGCGACCTCGAACGCCTCGCCGCCCGGCGTATCGGTGACCTTGATGGCGACGTTCGATTCCGCCTCTTTCATCAGCCGTTCGCGGATCACGCGGGATTGGACCTTCTTGCCGTCACGGCCCGCCAGCGGGCTGTCATTGATGCCGAAGGTGACGGTGATGGTGGGCGGGTCAATCGGCTGTGCTTCCAGTGGCTCGTCCACGGCCAGCGCACAGATCGTGTCGGCCACGGTGGCTTTGGTCATCCCCGCGAGGGACACGATATCACCGGCCTGCGCCTCTTCGATATCCTGCTGCGCCAGCCCCCGGAACGCCTGAATGCGGGTCACGCGGAACTGTTCCACCTTTTCGCCCACGCGGCTGAGCGCCTGAACCGTTGCACCTACCTTTAGCTTGCCGGATTCAACCCGACCGGTCAGCAGGCGACCCACGAAGGGATCAGCGCCAAGCGTGGTGGCCAGCATCCGGAAATCTTCGTTCTGGTGGGCAATCTGGCGTGGCTTGGGGACATGATTGACGATCAGGTTAAAAAGCGCGTGCAGATCCTTGCGTGGCCCGTCCAGTTCCGCATCCGCCCAACCGGACCGGCCCGAGGCATAGAGATGCGGAAAGTCGAGCTGGTCTTCAGAGGCGTCTAGCGTCGCAAAGAGGTCAAAACATTCGTCCAGCGCCCGATCCGGCTCCGCATCGGGTTTGTCGACCTTGTTCAGCACCACGATGGGGCGCAGCCCAAGCGCCAGCGCCTTGGAGGTTACGAATTTCGTCTGCGGCATCGGGCCTTCGGCAGCATCGACCAGCAACACGACGCCATCGACCATCGACAGGATGCGCTCCACCTCGCCGCCGAAGTCGGCGTGGCCGGGGGTGTCGACGATGTTGATCCGGGTGCCCTTCCATTCGACCGATGTGGGCTTGGCGAAGATGGTGATCCCGCGTTCGCGTTCGAGGTCATTGGAATCCATGGCGCGTTCGGCGACCGCCTGGTTGGCGCGGAATGCACCGGACTGTTTCAGAAGTTCATCGACCAGTGTCGTTTTGCCATGGTCAACGTGCGCGATGATCGCGATATTGCGGAGGTCCATCTCGTGGGCCTTTCGGATAGAGCTGAGTTGGCCCCGCCGTTACAGGGATGTTCGGGCAAAGGCCAGACCAAAACTCTTGAAAGAGTTTTGCAAGGCCCTTGGAAGGGCCTTGGGCGCCCTCACCGCCGCTTGCGCAACCGCACTACGACGTCGAGCTTGGCAACCTCGTATCCTTCAGGGGGGGTCGGCAGCGCAGCGATCTTCAGTTCCGATTTCATTGCATCGACCAGCTGGCCATCTTCCTCGAAATAGAAATGCGGGTGGTCGTCCATGCGGGTGTCGAAATAGCTGCGGGTTCCATCGACGGTCACTTCCTGCACCAGCCCCGCCTCGCAGAAGGCGCGCAAGGTATTGTAGACCGTGGCCAGCGACACTTTATCCCCCGCCGCAACGCTGGCTGCGTGCAGCCCCTCGGCCGTCACATGCCGGTCCTGCCCGTCACCCACCAGAAGTGTCGCCAGCGACAGGCGCTGACGGGTGGGGCGGAGGTCTGCCTGGGCGAGCCATTTGGTGCTGCGTTCAAGAGCTTCTGGCGTCATCTGGGGTCTCTTTATCCTTGCTGGCTTGTAATATAGGCGTTCAAGGCACCGGTTTTCAAACGGATTCGGGTTGACGTGCCGACGCAGGGCCAACAGGTGTTACCTTGCGTCCCCACCGGCGCAGGTGCTAGGGGATGACGAATTTGGCTGGTCAGACAGCGGCAGACTGACGGGAAGGGGAAGAGACACATGGCGGACTATCCCACGAGCTTCGATCGGGACGATCTATTGAAATGCGCACGCGGAGAGCTGTTCGGCCCCGGAAACGCACAATTGCCCGAGCCCCCCATGCTGATGATGGACCGGATCACCGATATCTCGGGCGATGGCGGCCTGCATGGCAAGGGCCATGTGGTGGCAGAGTTCGACATCAATCCTGACCTTTGGTTCTTCTCCTGCCATTTCCCCGGCAACCCGATCATGCCCGGCTGCCTTGGCCTTGACGGTCTGTGGCAGTTGACCGGCTTCAACCTCGGCTGGCGCGGCTGGCAGGGGCGCGGCTATGCGCTTGGCGTGGGCGAAGTGAAGCTGACCGGCATGGTCCGCCCCGACCGCAAGATGCTGACCTACAAGGTGGATTTCACCAAGGCCATCCAGACCCGCCGCCTGACCATGGGCGTCGCCGACGGCATCGTCGAGGCCGATGGCGAGGTGATCTATCAGGTCAAGGACATGAAAGTGGCGCTCAGCGAAAGCTGATCCAAAGCAAAGCCTTTCCCCTCAAAAGATAACGGCAAGACCATGACTGACAACAAACGCGTCGTCCTTTCCAGCGATCATGCGGCCATTGCGCTGCGTCAGTCGGTGGCAGATCATATCGCTGCCGCAGGGTGGGAGGTGGTCGATATCGGCCCCACAACACCCGAAAGCACGCATTACCCCCTGCACGGCAAGGCAGCGGCAGATCGCGTGGCCTCGGGCGATTGCGCGCTTGGCATCATCCTGTGCGGGACCGGTCAGGGCATCATGATGGCCGCAAACAAGGTGCCGGGCATCCGCTGCGGCGTGTGTTCCGACACGTTTTCCGCCGCCATGATCCGTCAGCACAATGACGCCAACATGCTGTCCATCGGCGCCCGCGTCGTGGGTGAAGGGCTGGCCCTGGCCATCGTCGACGCCTTCCTGAACGCCGAATTCGAAGGCGGCCGCCACGGCACCCGCGTGGACATGATCGAGCCAAAGGGCTGATTCTCGGGAAACACTTGATCTGCACAATCTAACGGGTCGCTTCTTGGCCCGAGCCTGCAACACGTCAGCTTTGAATCGGGGTACCATCCGGGTGGAAAAAATGCATCCGGCTTGCTTGCCGATCGATCTCTTCTTCGCCACGGCGCATCGCGTTCAGAATCCAGCGAAATTCCTCGGTGGTGTCCAGCCCCTTCCGACACACCAACCAAAAGCGAGAGAATGGGGCGATGGCCGTATCAAACGGTGCGACCAATGATCCTTTCACCAATTGTTCGGATGACAGGAATGACCCGGCAATCGCCACATACCCGGTTGCGATTGCGGTATCGACCGCACTTGCCGTGTCTGCGCAGCTGACGGCGAAGTCGCGCGGAGGTTCTAGCCCGTTGATCCGGAACCATGGCGCCCAGGTGGTGTCCTCCATGCCGGTGTCGAGCGCAAATTCGACCCCGATGAGACCCTGTTTGGACAGGTCCACGGGCTTGTGGACGAACCGGGCAACATCCGGGCGCATGAGGGGTGTGAACCATGTTCGAAGCAGCGGTTCCCAATGCAGATCCCCCTCGGGTTCCAGAGCCCACCTGATCGCCAGATCAACCTCACCGCTAGCGATGTCGCGCTTTTGTTTGCTCAGATCCCAGGAAATTCGCAGATTGGGCAAGGGGTTTTCTGCCTTAGACAAGGCTGGCATGACCCAACTGTGAACGGCCTTCGCAGGGCCGCTGATCTTTAGCGTCTTAACCGGCATTGGTTCATGCGCAGCGTCCCAGGCTGTTTGGATCGTCTCGAAGACCGACCCGAGATTGGCCAGTAACTGGCGCCCCCTTTCGGTCAGCTCAACCGCCCGGTGCTTGCGCATGAACAGGGTTACGCCAAGCTCTGCCTCCAGCTGCTTGATCTGAAATCCGACAGCTGCCGGTGTCACGAACAGCTCGTCCGCGGCCTTGGCGAAGCTCAGGTTCCGTGCGGCCGCTTCGAACGTTCTCAGAGAAGTCAGCGAGGGAAGGCGTTTCGACATTTGACGCAAGAATATCTTGCCCAAGCAGAAAATCAATCTCGTTTGTCACAAAGGCCCGCGCCCGGCACGTTTTCTATACCTGCTTCGGCACCCCTCAAACAACAAGGAGACAACCATGACCCGCACGATCTTCACTACCGCCGCTCTCGTTTTGGCCACCGCAATCCCGGCGCAGGCGGAACAGTTCGCCGTTCGGATCGACGCTGCATATCAGGGCGCCAACGATCGCCTGATGGAAGCTATGCAGATCACCGAGATTGACAGTTTCTCTCAAGGCGATGCGCACTATGTCGTGCTCGACGCGCCCGATGAAGCCTATGTTGAGGCTTTCTTCTTCGCCATCGGGCGCGATGCGATCGAACTCAATACGCTCGACGCGGATTGGCGCGCACCCGGCATGGATGGACTGTCAGTGGCACAAAGGCTCGACTTTCTGCGGGCCATTCACTGTGAATTCTGCACCAGCTGATTGCCACGGCCACCCCCGCTTCAAGGCTAGGATGGTTTGGCCAGCTTGACGCTTACCTCTTCCGGCTGATCAGCCATCCGACACCCCGCACGGAACCCGCATCAGGGTCCATGCGGGGTGCTTTTGCGTATGCATCGCCCGCGCTACGGCCAATGCGCCGCAAAGTCCTGCCATGTCCGGTTGGCGCTATCCTGGTTCTCCGTCTCTTGCACCCCACCCCGGCAATGCTCTTGAAAGACGAAAGCAAAGCGAGGGGGGCCACTTGCACCGGGCAGTTGTCACGGGCCTAGCGATCGTCTCGTCGATCGGAAACAATGCAGAAGAGCTAACGGCCAGCCGAAAAGCGGATCGGTCGGGCGTCAAGAGCTGACCACCGTTACAACACCCGATGATGGGCTGCGGTCGTCGCGGCTTAGTCTCGCGTAACGCACGAGTCCGGTTACTCAGAGGGAACTCCCACAGCCTCCATTGCTGCAAGCCAGCGGTCGAGTGCGCCCGGGGCAGTCCATATCCCTGCGCTCTCCGCCTTTATCTTTGAAAGCGTGTAGGTCGGGTTCTGAGCGAGATATGCGCCGATTGCATCCGCTGCCTTCTCCTTGTTGCCCAGACAATGGTGGATGGCCGCAAGGTCCTTGTAGGCAGCAACCGGCATTGACGGACACCCGAGAAAAGTATCCAGCGCGTCTTCGCACTCTCCAGCCTGCCAAAGCGCCCAGGCCTTTGTCCACGCGACGCTGAAGCCATAGAGCGGATCGATCCGTTCCGCCTGCGCGATCACGTCGAGCGCCTGATCCGTCTCGCCCACGAACACCATGGCATCGGCAAGACCGACAAGGATCAGCGACGAGGAGGGGTTCAGCTCCGCTCCTCGGTGAAAGGCGCCAAGGGCCGCGTGAACGTCCCGGTTGAACAGCATCGCGCGCCCAAGCGCGAGGTAGGCCATGAAGTTATTCGGATCCAGTGCCACAGCTTTGCGCGCCAGCCGTTCCATACGTTCGCGGGCCGCGTCCTCATCGCCTTCAATCCAGCCGTGTCGCAGCCCGTTTCGCAAGGCAAGGGCCTGTCCCAGATAGCCCCAGGCAGAGTCTGGATAGTCCCGGATCGCCACTTCCTGCTCTTGAAGATTTACAAGCAGGTTTTCGCGGTTGAAATTGCGCATGATCCTGCTTTGCGCGGCGTTCGCGATCATCAATGCGTTCACATCCCCCGCCGACATCTTCGCCTCTGACGTGTCAACAATGCTGAAGCCGACAGCATTCGCGATCCTTGCGCTGATCCGGCTGTTCGTTTCGAGCAAGCCTGTAAGAGGCACATCCATTTCCTCGGCCCAGATATGTGCCTCGGTCACTCCGTCGATCAGCTGTACCGTTATGCGCAGCCGTTCACCGTCATATTGCTGGCTGCCCTCGACAACAAAATCGGCCCCAAGTCTGGATGCGATCTCTGCGATACCGAGGTTGGATTCGCGGAACTGAGCGGCCGACTTGCGAGAGATCACCGTCATTTGCGGATTCCGCGCAAGCGCCGTGATAATGTTTTCACTCACCGCGTCGCTCAGAAACCCTTTATGCGGGGCGGCACTGAAATCATCGAAGGGCAGGATGGCGATGACTGGCGGCCCGGCAGATGGTCTGCTGCCAAGCGCATTTTGCCCGGTCGGGACAAGTCGGTAGCCTTCGCGCGGCACGGTCTCGACGATGGTTTTGTTCACGTCGCCAAGCACGCGCCGTATCTCGGAAATGCACTGCGCCACGCTATCCGGCGAGATCGCCCTGCCAGACCAGATACGATCAATCAACGCCTCGCGCGTGACCGTGCGACCTGGCGTTTCTGACAGAAAGGACAAGACTTCCCGCGTCTGGTGGCGCAAGCCGAGCTCGTTCCCCGCTGCGTCAAAAACCCTGCCAGAGGCGCAATCGAGGAGCGCGGTTCCCAGGCGCATTTCAAAAGAATTCAAGCTATTTCGTTTCGCGAAACGCATCCCGTGGCCCTCTAATCCGACCGGTACCATAGGCCGCTGAACCTTCTCTCCCGACAGCAGGCCTTTGGCAAAATGCAGGGGCGTCAGCCGCTCCCTAAAAGGAGGATACGTTATGAAACCCATGACGAGAATAGCGAACGTTCGGTCCACCGGACCGGCACTTGGGGCCGCGTCGAGGCGCGCATTTGCAGTTTCTGCGCTGCTGTTCCTTGCCGCCCCGGTCGTTGCCCAGGATTTCGACCTGATCACCCCCCGTGAAGATGCGCCCGTTCGCAATGCAGACGGAAGCGAGACTTTCCGGCTTCTCCCTGGTGAATGCAGCGACTTTGAATACTTCTCGGACGAGTTGCAGATCATGACATCCGATTGCGGGCGCCAAAGAAACCGGATCGAGTATTTCGAAACATCGACATCAAGCGCCGGAGATCGCCGGTTGTACGAATGGGATATCTTCATCCCGGAGGATTTCAGCTACTCTGCAACCAATGCACGTTTGACCGTCGGCCAGCTCGAAACCGGAACCGACATGCTCTACGGGTTCGAGCTGAACAACGATGGCTACACGTTTCGGGCGCAGACCTGCATCCCTGCCGAAGAATTCGGGGAATGGCACAGCATCTCTGTGCGCATTCAGTACGACTCCACCCCCCGCCAATCCCTTAGGGACCGGACGCCTGGCGTGCTCGTGGTCGAATGCGATGGCGAGGTGATCGTTGATGGAAGCGGTCGACCCAATTTGGCTGAAGGCAGTGAAATTCAATTCCGATATGGGCTCTTTGGCGGCATGAATATCGCTGAAACAGACAACGTGTCCGTGTCGTTCCGAAATGTCCGGATCTCCGCGTGGTAAGGCCGCCACGCGCGCAGTAGCAACTTGATCCTGTTCAGGCCAAACAATCCTTCGCGCTTTGGCTCTTGTCGCCAGCTTCCCCTGATCAAGCCCATTGTATGAACGGACACGCCACCTTGCACCTGCCCCCGGCAATGCCCTACTAAGACGAGAGCAAAGCAAGGGAGGCCACATGCGCCGAGTAGTTGTCACGGGCCTTGGGATCGTCTCGTCGATCGGAAACAATGCCGAAGAGGTCACAGCCAGCCTGAAGGCGGGCAAATCCGGCATCGAAGCAAGCCCCGAAATGGTGGAACACGGGTTCCGCAGCCAGATCGCGGGCACGCTCAAGATCGACCCCAAGGACCATGTGGACAAGCGTGCCCTGCGTTTCATGGGGCCGGGTGCCGCCTATGCCCATATCGCGATGACGCAGGCCATTGCCGATGCAGGGCTGTCCGAGGATCAGATCAGCAATGTGCGCACCGGTCTGGTGGCGGGTTCCGGTGGTCCCTCGACCTCCGCCATGCTGACGGCGCATCAGACGGTACTGTCCTCGGGCGCGACCAAGCGGATCGGGCCTTTTGCCGTGCCCAAATGCATGTCCTCGACGATTTCGGCAAACCTTGCAACGGCCTTCAAGATCAAGGGCATCAACTATTCCATTACCTCGGCCTGTTCGACGTCCTTGCATTGCATCGGCAACGCGGCGGAACAGATCATGATGGGCAAGCAGGACGTGATGTTCGCAGGTGGCGGCGAGGAACTGGATTGGACGCTCTCCTGCCTCTTCGATGCCATGGGCGCGATGTCTTCGAAGTACAATGACACCCCCACCAAGGCCTCCCGCGCCTTTGACGAAGGCCGTGATGGCTTCGTCATTTCCGGCGGCGGCGGCATCGTGGTGCTGGAGGATCTGGACCACGCACTGGCGCGCGGCGCGACGATCTATGCGGAAGTGACCGGCTTTGCCGCCACCTCTGACGGGCATGACATGGTCGCCCCCTCGGGTGAGGGTGGCGAGCGGGCGATGCGGTTGGCTCTGCAAACGCTGCCCGAGGGCCGCAAGGTCAGCTACATCAACGCCCATGGCACCTCGACCCCCGTGGGCGATGTGGGCGAGGTTGCCGCCGTGCGCCGTGTCTTTGGCGAAGGCCATGTGCCGCCGATCAGCTCCACCAAGTCAATGACCGGCCACGCACAAGGCGCGGCGGGCGCGTTGGAGGCTATCTTTTGCCTATTGATGCTGAAGGGGGATTTCATCACCCCGTCGATCAATGTCGAAACGCTGGCCGAGGGGATCAACCCCGGCGAAGTTGCGACGTCTTACGTTGAAAATGCAGGGCTCGACACGGTGATGACCAACAGCTTCGGCTTTGGCGGGACCAACGGGTCGATGCTGCTTTCCAGATATATTGGATAAACTCAGATGGCTGATTTGATGAAGGGCAAACGCGGGCTGGTCATGGGCGTTGCCAATGACCGCTCGATCGCATGGGGCATCGCCAAGGCCATGCATGCCGAGGGCGCAGAGCTGGCGTTTTCCTATCAGGGCGACGCATTCGGCAAGCGGGTGAAACCCTTGGCGGAGCAGCTTGGCGTCGATCTGCTGGTTGATGTGGACGTGACCGACGATGCCTCTCTCGACGCCTGCTTCGGGCAGATCGGAGAGGCCTGGGGCAAGCTCGATTTCGTGGTACACGCCATCGCGTTTTCCGACAAGAATGAACTGGGCGGGCGGTTCATCAACACCACTCGCGACAACTTCCGCAACTCACTGACCATCTCGTGCTACTCGCTCATCGACGTGGCCCGGCGGGCAGAACCGCTGATGACCGATGGCGGCACGATCCTGACTTTGACCTATATGGGATCAAACAGGGTGACGCCGTTCTACAACGTGATGGGCGTGGCCAAGGCGGCGCTGGAAAGCTCAGTCCGGTATCTGGCCAACGATATGGGCCCGAACAAGATCCGCGTGAATGCGATCAGCCCAGGCCCGATGAAGACGCTGGCAGGCGCGGCGATTTCGGGCGCGCGCAAGACCTTCAACACCGCCCGCGACAACGCCCCCTTGCGTGACAACGCCACGCTCGAGTCCATCGGGGGAACGGCGGTCTACCTGGCGTCTGACTACGGCGCCTGCACGACCGGTGAGATCATCACCGTCGACGGCGGCTACCATGTGTTGGGGATGATGCAGCCGGAGAATCTCTGATCCCGGCTTTTTCATGTGCCCAGCGGTGGCAGGGCGAAAGCGGCACCCAAATGGGTGCCGCATTGCGTTTTACTCGACCGACATAACCTTAACCGCAAAGGTAAGGTCTTTCCCTGCCAGCGGATGGTTGGCGTCGAGCGTGATATGCTCGTCCGTTGCCTCGGCGATAACCACCGGGATCGCCTGCCCGTTCGGGGCCTGCATTTGCAGCTGGGTACCCACTTCGGTCGGGATGTTTTCGGGAATCTGGTCGCGGGGGATTTGCTGCACAGCTTGCGGGTTGTGCTCGCCATAGGCCTCGGCGGCAGGAACGGTCACAGTCTTCTCGTCACCCACTTTCAGGCCATCGAAAGCCTTCTCCAGACCGGGGATTATCTGGCCCTGGCCCATGGTGAAGCTCAGCGGGTCGCGGCCTTCCGAGCTGTCGAAGACGCTGCCGTCGGTAAGCGTGCCGGTGTAATGAAACGCAACTTTGCTGCCTGAAGTGGCCTCTGTCATGAAGTCATCCTGTATGTAGGGGGGTGAGTTTTCGCGGGGTGGGCGCAGATCCCGGCCCATCCTTCCGCAGATGTGGCCGCTACGCTATCAGCCCTGACACTGAGTTGAAACCGTGAATCCTGAAAAGCTGTGAGGATGGCTTTCCCCCGCCGTGCCCTTGTGCAACTCTGCCCGCAAAGGGGGACAGGTCATGACCATCACAACCTGCGTTTTCGATGCCTACGGCACGCTTTTTGACGTGAACGCTGCCGCCCGCGCGGTTGCCTCTGAACCGGGGCAGGAGGCCTTCGCCGCCGTTTGGCAAGAGGTGTCGACCCATTGGCGCGCCAAGCAGCTCCAATACACCTGGATCCGGGCCCTGACCGGCCAACACACCGATTTCTGGCAGGTTACAAAAGACGGTCTGGATTGGGCGTTGGAAAAGACCGGTCAGACGGATCCTGATCTGCGTGAAAAGCTGCTCGGGCTCTACTTCAACCTTGCGGCCTTCCCCGAAGTCCCCGCCATGCTGGCGGCACTGAAGGCTGCGGGCATGAATACCGCAATCTTGTCCAACGGGTCTCCGCCGATGCTGAAAGGCGCGGTGGACAGTGCCGGTTTGGACGATGTTCTGGACGATGTGCTGAGTGTCGAAAGAGTGGGCATCTTCAAGCCCGATGCCAGCGTCTACAAGCTGGTGACCGACCGGTTCGGCTGCGATAAGGACGAGGTGCTGTTCGTATCTTCGAATGGCTGGGATGCGACCTCTGCCCGCGCCTTTGGTTTCCGGGTTCTCTGGGTCAACCGTGCGGGCGAACCGCTTGACCGCTTGCCCGACCCGCCCGACCGGATTGCCACCGACCTGACCACTGTCCCCAACATAGCACAGGCCCTTTGATGGACTTCTTCACTGCCGCCGACGGGCTGAGGCTCGCCTATGATGACCGAGGTGAAGGGCCGGTGCTTTTGTGCCTGCCGGGCCTGACCCGCAACATGGATGACTTCGAACCGGTGGTGGATCACTTCGCGCATCGCGCCCGTGTGATCCGCATGGATTTCCGAGGGCGCGGGGCCTCGGGCTTTGACCCCGATTACGGCCACTACAATGTATTACAGGAAAGCCAGGACGTCATTGGCCTGCTGGACCATCTGGGCCTGGAACAGGCTGCGATCCTTGGCACCTCGCGCGGGGGGCTGGTGGCAATGACGCTGGCAGCCACGGCCAAGCACCGGCTGGCGGGTGTCTGTTTCAACGATATCGGCCCGGTGATCGAGCCTGCGGGGCTGGCCTATATCATGGGCTATCTGGGCCTGCCGCCGATAGATCCGGATTTTGACACGGCGCTGAGAGAGGTTCCGAAACGCATGGGCACACGCTTTCCCAATGTGCCTGTCGAGATCTGGGCCAACTACATCCGCCGGATTTGGGCCGTAGCTGACGACGGCACCCTGTCCCTGCGCTATGACCCGAAGCTACGTGATGCGACGCTTGACCAGATGAAAGCTGCCGAGGGTCAGCCCGCCCCCGACCTCTGGCCGCTCTTCGCCGCGCTTGAGGGGCTTCCTCTGGCACTGATACGCGGCGCGAATTCGGACCTGCTATCGCTCGAAACCGCCACGCAGATGCAGGCCCTGCGCCCCGACATGATCTATTCGGATGTCGCCGACCGTGGCCATGTGCCCTTTCTGGATGAACCCGAAAGCCTTTCTGTCATCACACAGTTCCTGGACAGCCTGACATGACCGATATCACCATGATCGAAGCCGCCGCCGAGCGGTTGAAGGGCCACGCAAGACGCACGCCGCTGCTGTCGTCCCCTTTCCTGGACGAGATCGCTGGTCGCAGGGTGCTGATCAAGCCAGAGGCCCTACAACACACCGGTAGCTTCAAGTTTCGCGGCGGCTGGTCGGCAGTGTCGGCACTGGACCCTGAAACCCGCAAGCGCGGTGTCATCGCGTTTTCGTCTGGCAACCACGCGCAAGGCGTGGCCTATGCGGCGAAGCTGCATGGCGCGCCCGCCGTCATCATCATGCCCGCAGACGCCCCGCGCCTGAAGATTGCCAATACCAAGGCCTTGGGGGCCGAGGTCATCACCTATGATCGTGAAAGCGAAGATCGTGACGAAATAGGCGCGCGGTTGGCGGAGGACCGTGGACTGACCCTGATCAAGCCCTTCGACAACCCCTATGTGATCGCGGGCCAGGGCACCGTCGGGCTGGAAATGGCGGAACAGGCGGCGCAGGAGGGTGTTGAAAAGGCCGATGTTCTGGTTTGCTGCGGCGGGGGCGGGCTGACCTCTGGCATCGCCCTGGCGCTGGAGGCCAAAGCCCCGGGCCTGCGCGCGCGCCCCGTGGAACCGGAAGGGTTCGATGATGTGACCCGATCCCTGACCTCCGGCCGGATCGAGCGAAACGCCCGTACTTCCGGTTCGCTCTGCGATGCGATCATCACACCTGAACCGGGGCAGCTGACCTTTCCGATCATGCACCGGCTATGTGGGCTAGGCGTCGTTGTTCCCGAACGCGACTGCCTGCGCGCCATGGCTTTGGCCTTTTCGCGGCTGAAGGTGGTGCTTGAACCGGGCGGCGCGATTGCACTTGCCGCAGCACTGTTCCACCCCGAAACGATAGAGGGCGACGCAGTCATCGCCGTGGCTTCTGGCGGCAATGTGGATGCGGAGTTGTTCGCGAAGGTGCTGGAGGAATTCGGCGAAGGCAGTTGACGGCAGGTGGGCAGATACTGCCCACCCTACGCAGGTTCGGCCCCCGCCTCAGTTCCGCCAGATCGCATCTCCGAAGATCAGGGAAATGCCCCCGCTCGCCTGCGATAGCGGAATACCGGTGCTGCGGCAGGTCGCGGTCTCTGTCCGCAGAGCCGGCACACTGCGTGCATTGGTGAAATATGTCAGATCCAACGGAACGTCCTGCCCGGACGTCTGGATTGACGCCCCACGAAGCATTCCCCGCACAGTGGTTCTCAGACGCGGCCGCGTTACACGCCCGACACCGCAAATGGCCACTTCTCCCTCATAGGCAACGGCGCGCCACAAAAAAGAATAGACAATCCCGAGTTCGCCGGTAAAGCGGATATCGGATTCAACGAAGCTGTCATCGACGGCCAGTTCAAACGTTTGGGCCTGGGTGGGGGCGGAAACTGCCAATACCAACCCCAATGCCAGAAATGCTTGATACACACCCGCTTTCTTCAAATAGCGTATACTCATTTCGACTTTTCACTCCCCCCAAGTCGTTTATGAACAGCAGCTTAAGTTAAACCACCATTCTAAAGGCTTCACACATCTCCATTGTTAAACCCGTATCAATCTGCCACTCAACTAAAAAAACATTTGGCGTAATTGATAATTTCCGCACCGCCCATTCGCAAAACAGGCAAAATCAGTTAGAATCTCAAGCGGCCTCAGATTCAATTGCTGCACGGATAGCCAGGGCATCAAGATCCCAGCCCCCCCTTTTCCCTTATTCGCGGCAAGCGGTTTCCTGGACATCCCCTGCCCCGCCTGTTTCACTCCGCCCACCCCATGCAGGAAGCCGCCCATGTCCGCCCTCAAACGACGCCTCGATGCCATCCCTGTGCTCTACCTGATCCTTGCCAGTCTCACCCTTGGGCTGGCGCCGTTCACGCCGGAACCGCATATCTGGGAGAAGCTTAAAATGCTGGCGGGCGGCACGCTTACCCAACCCATTGATATCTTCGACCTTGCCCTGCACGCTCTGCCCTGGCTGCTGCTGTTCCTCAGGTTGGTTCCCGCGCCTCCCACCCGCACCTAAGCACCCAACAGGTGGACATCCCCCGTCGCCTTTGCTTCACTCTGCCCCGAACAGGTCAGGAGCATAGGTATGTCCCTTTTCAAGAAACTCTTCGGCGGGTCCGGCACCCCCAAGGGCCCCGAGCCAGTCGTCTATAATGGCTACACCATCCTTCCCGAACCGGTGAAAGAGCCCGACGGCTACCGCATCGCCGCCCGGATCGAGAAAGAGATCGCCGGAGAGCTTAAAACCCACCACCTGATCCGCGCAGATGTGCTACACGGGCCCGATCAGGCCGCAGAGGCTTCGATCGAAAAAGCCAAATCCATGATCGATCAGATGGGCGACAGGATCTTTTGACCGGTCACAAGAGGCCCCGCCATGCAGCTGCCCCCGCCCCTGATCGACCGGATCGGCCCCGCCCCGGTGGTGGTGTTCGACGGGGAATGCGTATTGTGTTCCGGCTTTTTCCGATTCCTTCTGCGGCATGATCGCGAGAGACAATTCCGCTTTGTCGTGGCCCAATCGCCCCTTGGCGATCAGCTCTATCAGGCTCTTGGGCTCTCTATCGAAGACTACGAGACGAACCTGGTGATCATCGGCGGGCGGGTCCATACCAAAGCCCGCGCTTTTGCCGCGGCCATGCGCGCGCTTGGCTGGCCATGGCGCGGTCTGGCGGTGACCGGCTGGCCACCTGCTTGGATGACTGGCCCGCTTTACACGCTCATTGCCCGAAACCGCTATCGCTGGTTTGGACGATATGACGCCTGCATGATCCCCGATGCCGATGTCCGAGCGCGCTTCCTGCCCGGTGGTTGGGGCTGATGGACCCGGTCGCGCAGGTGGCCCGCACCACCGGTTTGACCCTGCCCCCCGCCGTGGCTGCCCTTCATGAGACAAACGGACAGGCC
Source organism: Nioella aestuarii (assembly GCF_050896395.1). Classification (NCBI taxonomy): domain Bacteria; kingdom Pseudomonadati; phylum Pseudomonadota; class Alphaproteobacteria; order Rhodobacterales; family Paracoccaceae; genus Nioella; species Nioella aestuarii. The sequence continues at coordinate 229,086 of NZ_JBPBBA010000001.1, forward strand.
AGCTTCCTGGGCCGCTGTACAGTGACGCGTGGGGGCTCTTTGATCGCCCGTTTGGCGCTATGGCTTGGCGGGTTCCCGCAGGCCGCCCCCGATCTTCCGGTTTCAGTGCTGACCCAGACCGCACCGGACGGCTGCACCTGGCGGCGCGATTTCGGCGGCCATGTCACGCAATCCCGCCTGAGCATCTCGGACGATGGCCGCGCGGTCCTCGAACGCTTCGGTCCGATCCGCCTGCGGATGTCATTGCGGATGACGAACGGGCGGTTGCACTATGACATCACCAAAATGCATGTTCTCGGCCTGCCGATGCCCCGGTGGCTGACCCCGAGAAGCGAAACCAGCGAGTACCAGACCGAGGACGGCAAGTTCGGTTTTGATGTATCAGCGTCGCTGCCGCTGGTCGGGCTGCTCATCCGCTATAGCGGACAGTTGCGCCCGCTGTGAATCCGGCAATTTGTCTGCACGCCCGGTGCACAGGGGGTGTACGCATGGCACCCCCCTGTTTTTAGTGTCTCAAGCCAGCGCGGCGCGGGCTGCGACGGCTTTGATGGCGACCTCGAATTCATGCACCGCCGTGCGCGCCATGGACCGGAAAACCATGATCTGGAACGCGTCTGCAGCGACCTTCAGAAAGACCGCATTCATATGCCCCAACTGGCTGCGCGCGGCGTGGCCTTTCTTGAAGACACCGGGGTTCAGATCAAGCGGTGTGAGCCGTGCCAATACATCCTCAACCCCTTGACCTTGCAGGCGAAACGTGACCCAAGCGTCGCTTTGATCTGTCAACGCCGCATGTTGCGCGAGCGATGCATCAACCGCCACGCCAATCACCATCGCCTGCCCGGCTCCGGTCCAGATCACCCGCGCCCCGTCGCGGCCCGTGGACCGGTTGGGGGCTGGCATTTCGGCCCCGATCAAAGCTTTCATAGCGGCCGAGGCCGCGGCCTCCTGCCCGGCATAGGGGGCAACCGAGGTGATCATCACGGGCGCAACTTCCGTCAGGCTCAACCCATTGATTTCCATAGGCAAAACCCCGTCACAGGGCGATTTCGCAACCAGCTTAACCACGGAGCTTCTCCCCTTCTGGATCGAGAAAGACGGGGCTACACACCTCTACCATCGTTTCCACCTTCCGCACAAAATCGACCATCTTCACGACTTCTCCGATCCGGTTCGGGCCATCCTTCAGGAAGCCGAGCCCAATGAAATGGCCAAGCGTGGGTGAGAAGCCGACCGAGGTCGTGTAACCCTCTACATTCTCACGAACGGTCCCGGCATTCGCCGAGAACAATCGCGCACCAGCGGTCAGTTGCTTGACCGCACCAACCGGTTTGAGCCCCACCAACTGCGGTCGGTCGCTTTCCTTCAGCGCCTCGCGCGTTGTGGCGGGTTTGCCGACGCACATCTTCTTTGCAGACACCATCCGATCCATCCCGATATCAAACGGCACCACGCGCCCATCAATCTCGGAATGGGTGATAAAGCCCTTCTCGATCCGCATAACGTTCAGCGCTTCCATCCCGTAGGCGCCGCCGCCGAGCGTTTCGGCCTGCGTCACCAATTGGCGATAAAGAGCCTCGCCATAACGAGACGGGACCGCGATTTCATAGGCATGTTCGCCTGAGAAGCTGATACGGAAAAGGCGCGCCTTGACGCCCATCACGCTGACCTCACCACAGCCCATATAGGGGAAGCTGTCATTGTCGATCGGCGCGTCCAGCAAACCATTCAGAAGCTCGCGCGATTTGGGGCCAACGACACTGAACTGCGCCCATTGTTCGGTGATTGAAATGAAGCGGACATTCAGGTCTGGCCGGTGGCATTGCTGAACGAAATCAAGGTGTTTCATCACCTCGCCGGCCGCCGCCGTGGTGGTGGTCATGACATAATGCGTCTCGCCCAACCGGGCGGTGGTGCCGTCATCCATCACGTGCCCATCTTCGCGCAGCATCAGGCCATAGCGTACGCGACCGACCTTAAGCGTGGAGAACATGTTGGTGTAGACGAAGTCCAGAAACGCGCCCGCGTCAGGCCCCTGGATGTCGATCTTGCCAAGCGTAGAGACGTCACAGACGCCCACGGCGTTGCGGGTCATCATGACTTCTCGATCACAGCTTTGCCGCCAGGTGGTTTCGCCCGGACGCGGGAAGTAGCTGGGACGATACCACAGACCCGCCGTAATCATCGGCGCGCCGCGTTCAATGCTGGCGTCGTGGCTGGTGGTGAAGCGCTCGGGCGCGAAGCCCTTGCCCTGCGCCCCTGCCCCAAAGGCCGCAATAGAGACCGGCACGAAGGGCGGGCGGTAGGTGGTCGTCCCGGTTTCGGGGATCGCCCGTCCCGTCGCATCCGCCAGAATGGCCAGCGCCCCGATATTGGAGTTCTTGCCCTGATCCGGCGCCATGCCTTGCGTGGTGTAGCGCTTCATGTGCTCGACAGAGGTAAACGCCTCCTGCGCTGCAAGCTTGATGTCCTTCGAGGTCACGTCATTCGCGAAGTCGAGCCAGGCCCGTCCCTTGCCGCTGACCAGCCAGAGCGGTTTCGACCCGCCGACAGCATCGCCTGCCTGCGGGATCTCCACCTCTGGCAGCTTCCCGCCAAGTGCAGAAAGCGCCTGTTTCGCGGCGTCCACGCCCTCGGCCAGACAGCCCGCCGTTGAATAGGTGCCCTTGCAAGCGCCTGCCGGGATCAACCCTGGAACCGCGTCATCGGCGGGCACGAACCCCGCGATCTCCTCGTTCCAAACCGGCCGGCTGTTCATGTGGCAGGTCATGTGAAGGGTTGGGTTCCAGCCGCCAGACATGGCCAGGCAATCGGTGGCGATTTTGCGCTCGGACCCGTTGTGACGGATCGTGATCTCTGACAACGCCTTGCGGCCCTTGGTGGTGATCACTTCGGCCCCGGCGAATAGCGGGTAGTCACCTTGCGCCTTGGCGTCCGCGCGGGCATCGACCACGCCCGCGATCTCCACCCCACAGGCCATCAGGTCGAGCGCGGTGCGGTGTGCGTCGTCATTGGTGGCAAAGAGCGTCACCTTGCGCCCCGCCGCCACGCCGTAGCGATGCAGGTAACTGCGCACGGCGCTGGCCATCATGATGCCGGGGCGGTCGTTCATCGGGAAGGCCAAAGGACGTTCCAGCGCGCCCGCCGCCAGAACCGCCTGCCGCGCGTTGATCCGCCAGAAGCATTCCTTGGGCAGCTCGGCGGGGCCATTTACATGCAGACCCACCCGTTCCAGCGCGCCGTAGGTGCCTTGGTCGTAAGCGCCGGTGACGGTGGTGCGGGACATGAGACGTACTCGGCCCGTGTCGCGCAACGCGTCGAGCATCGAGGCGACCCATTCTGCCCCCGGCTGACCGTCGATTTCCTCAGCCTCGGACAAAAGCCGACCGCCGAAGTCACTGCTCTCTTCACACAGGATCACGTCCGCGCCGCCCCGCGCCGCTGTCAGCGCCGCCATCAGGCCGGTGGGGCCGGATCCGATCACGAGGATATCGCAATGCGCGAAGGCTTTCTCATAGTGATCCGGGTTGTGCTTGCCCGACAACGATCCCAGACCCGCCGCGCGGCGGATCACCGGCTCATAGAGCTTTTCCCAGAAGGCACGCGGCCACATGAATGTCTTGTAGTAGAACCCGGCACTCAGGAAGTTCGGGAACAGATCGTTCACTGACAGCAGGTCATAGGCCAGCGGCCCCATGCGGTTCTGGCTGTAGGCGTCGAGCCCGTCGTAGATTTCCTGCACCGTGGCGCGCACGTTTGGTACCTGCGCCGCGCCGCGCCCGACTTCCACCATTGCATTGGGTTCTTCCGATCCCGCCGTAAGCACCCCGCGCGGGCGGTGGTATTTGAACGACCTGCCCACCAGCCGGACGCCGGACGCAAGCAGCGCCGAGGCCAGCGTGTCGCCCCTGAACCCCGTGTATCCCTGCCCGTCGAAGCTGAATTTCACCGGGGCCGAAATGTCGACCCGGCCTTTGCCCTCGATCCGCATCAGGCAGTCCCCCGCTTGGCGTCGCGGGCCAGTTCGACCCGCAGGATGTCATGGGTGACGGTATCGCGTTCCACACGCAGCCAGCTGGTGCAGCCCGCCCCGTGATACCACAGCTCTTGCGTGACACCCGCCGGGTTATCGCGCAGGTGCAGGTAATTGTCCCAGGCCGGGCTCCATGTCTCGTCAGTCGGCCGGTCGAGATAGGTCTCGTGGCCCATGGGGGTGAATTCGCGGCTGTCGCGGTCCCCGCAGAGGGGGCATTTGATACGCATCAGAACTCCGAACAGGCTTCAGGTTGGGCGGCATAAAGCCGGTAAGTGGTTTCGGCGTCGTAGGTTTCGCCAAGCGAGGAATAGACCCCGTCGTAGTCGTCCGCACGATTCATACCCACGCGCAGATGAGAGGTGGTGAATTCGATCATATCGCCATCGAACTGAGTGATTTCGAACGTGCCGCCATCTGCCTCGACTCCGCAGCCGGATGGACGATTGCAAAAGCCGGTCTCGGTCATGACATTGCCGCCAAGCCCGTCCTGGGCCGCATGTCCCTGATCGGCCATCAGCGCGATGACGTTGAAATAGAGCAGGCTGTCCGGCGCGCTGCCTTCCAGCTGGTAAAAGTTCAACCGCAGACGTTCCACCACCTGCGACGGATGCGCGGACAGATGCTCTGTCGAATAGTCACGCGCGAAGCAGCCCAAGGGGAAGATGTCATTCGCCAAAGCCGGGGCCGCCGCCATCACGCTAGTGAAGATTATGCTGAGAGCCCTTGGATTCCTCATCCATGATCCTCCCTGTGTTGAAGCGGTCTAGCCGGTGGCGCGTGGCGGCCTCGTGCGGGCGATCTGTGGCGATGAGATGCGCATAGCAATGGCCCGAAGCGGGCGTCGCCTTGAAGCCGCCATAGCACCATCCTGCATTGACATAGAGCCCGTCGATATGGGTCTTGTCGATGATGGGCGAGCCGTCCGAAGACATATCCATGATCCCCCCCCAACTGCGCAGCATCTTGGCCTTGCCGATCATCGGCATCAGGGTCATTCCCGCCTCCATCACATGTTCCGCAGTGGGCAGGTTCCCGCGAGAGGCATAGGACGCGTAGAAGTCGATATCGCCGCCGAACACCAGGCCGCCCTTGTCGGATTGGCTGATGTAGAAGTGGCCCATTCCGTAGGTGATCACGTTGTCGATGACAGGTTTCAGCCCTTCGGTGACAAAAGCCTGCAAGACGGTGCTTTCAATCGGAAGGCGCATCGCGGCCATTGCCGCGACCTGACCGGACCGGCCTGCCGCGCACATCGCAACTTTCTTGGCCCGGATCGCACCGCGGCTGGTCTGAACGCCCACGACCTTGCCATTTTCGACATCGATGCCCGTCACTTCGCATTTCTGGATCAGATCGACGCCCCGCTGATCAGCCCCCCGCGCGAAGCCCCAGGCCACGGCGTCGTGACGGGCAGTGCCGCCACGCTTGTGGTAGAGGCCACCGAAAATGGGGAACCGTGTCTGGTCGTAATCCAGGAATGGCATCAGCTGGCGGCACCCTTCGCGGTCCAGCAGGATCGCGTCGTCGCCCTGGCTCATCATCATGTTGGCGCGCCGAGCATAAGCGTCGCGTTGGCCGTCGGAATGGAACAGGTTCACGATCCCGCGCTGGCTGTGCATGACATTGTAGTTCAGATCCTGCTCCAGCCCTTCCCACAGTTTCAGAGAGTGCGAATAGAACTGAGAGTTGCCTTCCAGCCCGTAATTGGCGCGCACGATCGTGGTGTTCCGACCAACGTTGCCGCCGCCAAGATAGCCTTTTTCAAGGACCGCGATGTTGGTCAGCCCATGTTCCTTGGCCAGGTAGTAGGCCGTCGCCAGCCCGTGCCCCCCGCCACCGATGATCACCACGTCATACTCGGCCTTGGGCGACGGATCGCGCCATGCCGGTTTCCAGCCCCGGTTGCCCGACAGACCTTGCTTGATGACCTGCCAACCCGAATAGCGCATGACCTCTCCTTGCCCGGTCGGTGGTATAAACGGGGCGAGTGTAGTCAGGCGATGCGGGAAAGGGAACTCAAGCGCACGACACGGAAAGGTCAGTTATCGACGTTCGCGCAATTCAGGACGGATCGACATCCCAATCCGGATCATGCGCAGGATCTGCACCGCCCTCTTCGTTGGTGTAGTAGAACCCATCCTGTCCTGTGGGGTATCCGCTATTTGAATAAACATAGGAATTGCTCAGGTTGGCCACAAAGGCCACCTGCCCGGCGAAACGGGGGCGGGTGATGGTGAAATTCACAAATTCCTGATCTGCCAGGCCGGCGCTGAACGCCGGGCGGTGCGGCAGGAAGGTTTCGATCAGCAGCATTCTGTCGCCAAAGGCCATGATCGGAATCCTGTCGATGAAATCCGGAAAGTCCGAGGCTCGGATATAGGTCAGGCCATCGGTGCCATGAGACCAGTCAATCCGGTATCCACCCTCTTGCCGGGTGATCTGGGACACACGAAGGGACGACCCGGCGGTATTCCGCGTCAGGAACTGAAACACATCTGCCAGCCCCTCGATATCGGTGCTGGAAATCTCACTCGTGCGTCGTGACAGAACGTCTGCCACTGCATAGGTGGCCTTGATCGAGGTGTTATAGACCCGGAAAGCATCAAAAAACACAAAGCTCGCCACGAATACCCACGCCAGAATCGGAACCACGATTACCGCCTCAAGCGCGACCGAGGCACGTTCGTCTTTCCAGAATGCTCTGATCAGTCGGGTCATTGTCATCTCACTCCGGCTCGTTCACGAAGACGGTGGCAGCAGTGATGTGAATGGCGCCGGTGTCGTCGCGCGTCAGATCAAGACCAAGTCCCGAAATCGGCAGAATACGGTCCACAAGGGCACAGGTTCGGATCAACATCAGCTCGTTGTCGGCACCAGGATTGAATTCATTGGCCGGATTCACGGTGCCGGACCGGTCCACGCAAAGAGTGTGATAATCCGGCAGGTTGTAGGTGTCCTGGTCGATGACGCGCAGGTCCAGAAGCAGCGATTCCTCACAGTTGATCAGGATCGGAGAGTTGTCACAAATATTGTCGCGGATCGCATCATGGCTCACCGACACGCCCGATGTCAGGCGCAGATAACGTACCGCACTGTCCAATGCACGCTCCATCATGACCTGGCGGGTTAGCAGCATCGCAGTTTCGAACGCCGCCACGAAGATCAGCAGGATCAACGGAAAGACGATGACGAACTCCACCGTCGCATTGGCATCCTCGCGGCGGAAGAAGCGTGATATATTGGTCAAGCCCCACATGACACGCTCTATTGGATCAGCTTGAGCTGGTTGATCGACGCCGCGATAGAGGCGAACGCTTCGGAGATTTCGATCCCTTCAGCATCGTAGTAATGGGCGGGGGTCGTGGCGCAATACTGCATGACGTTTTCACCACGGGTCGGCGCTTCGAACGCGATGGTAAAGACGATGATCCCGGCGTCATTCGCGGCGTCGCAGATGTTGCGAAGGTTCGCGTCCGCCTCATTTGCGCCCGCATAGGTTTCGATCGAGTAGTACCGAAGTTGGCGGTAATAATCCCAGTCACCGGCGTAGTAGTAGTACTCGCCCGCAAGCATTCGTGCCGAATACTGCCCCCACAGTTCCGCCCACGGGATCGCCTCGGCATTGGCGCCGCCATAGGGGTAGGAATTGTAGCTGTCATTGTGGTGCCAGTAGTACAGGTCGTAGCGCGGCAGGTAGGCAGAGGTGCGTCCGCTGCTTGGGTCGCGGAATACCGTCGAGGGGCCGCGCTTGAATTCCTGAACGACGTCAACCTGACTGGTGTTCTCGCCATCGGTCATCAGAATGATGATTTTCAGAACCTCGGGTTCTTCAAAGGAATGGGGGCGCCCGGCGAAGTCTTCGTCCACCTCGCCTGCGTCGATCAGCGCCGACAAGGCGGGCTGTGCGGCCGGATCAAGCAGGCCAACTGCCCATCTCATGCCAAGGTCAATCGCGGTGTTTCCGTTTGCAGAAAGGCTGTTGACCAGAGCGTGCAGTTCAGCCGCATCGTTGGACCATGGCACAATCGCCGCGTAGTCGCTGGTTGTGCAGTGCGGGGTGTTGAAAGTGCGGTAGTTTCTGCGGTTGCGATAATCAAAATGCGCGATCCGCTCGATCGCGACCTCGGGATCCAGCGCGGTGTAGTTGTACTCGGAGGGATCGAACCGGGTGCAATTGGACTCGCTATGCTCATCCGACAGGGTAAAGACGCTGGCCAGCGTCGTGCCTGCATTCACCTGGCTGTGGTAAGGGATGATCGAGATCGAGACCTGATCTTCCTCTTCATTCGCAGCCAGCACCGTGTCGATAAATTCATTCGCGGCGTCCCGCATGTTGCGGATCTTGTTGTTCCACCCCATCGACCCGGAGATGTCGAGAACCATCGAAATCTCGATATCCATGATCCGTTCTTCGGCTGCACCGCGGGCAGGTGATGTCAGGGCGTTCACCCCAAACATATTCATGAAGTAGGATTGCAGATCCATTTCCGCGTAGGCGGACACACGGCGATAGTTCAGGCCCTGGTCCACGTCCACATTCAGGCGGTAATGTTCCAGACCTGACGTTGCGAAATAGTCGATCACGACCGCTTCAGGGTCTTCGGTCTGGTTGAGCGCTGCCGCAGCCAGAACGGCGCGGTCTAGCGTATATTGCAACTGGGTGCGCTGAGTTTCGTAGCGCATCACGTCAATCGCGATGCCACCAGCAGCAAGCATCAAAACGAACATCATCAATGCAAAAATCGTGATTGTACCGCGTTCGTCGCGCAGAAAACCGACCTTGCGCCGTGCTGGTGCAGCGGGTCGCTCTTTGCGGATCGGATCTGTAGCGCGGGTCATCCCGGAAGCCTCATTCGATGTGACGAGTCGCGGGTCGACGCAGTTCGACCCATCCTCTTAGTCGTTTAGAACAACGGCAGAAATGGGGCGGAAGCGAGATGGAAACGGGGAGTTTAGTGAATGACAACAATCAACTTTGCTGCATTTTGCGGGCCATTCTCATGAAACTGACTGTTTCAACGAGAGGTTGTCTTGCATGAAACGTCAACCTGTGTTCCGCTCAAAAAATGGGCAGATTGTGAACGTATCAAGTATTGCCCATGGAACGCGCCAAGGAGGTATACGCGATGTCCCCCAAGGGAGAACCGAGTTTCCGTCAGTCAGTGGACTTGATGTTCAACCGTGCTGCATCCCTGATGGACTTGCCGCCGGGTCTGGAGGAAAAGATCCGGGTTTGTAACGCCACCTACACGGTCCGCTTCGGGGTTCGCCTGCGTGGCGAGATCCGGACATTTACAGGCTATCGCTCGGTCCATTCAGAGCATTTCGAGCCTGCCAAGGGCGGCATCCGCTACGCCCCCAATGTGAACCAGGACGAGGTCGAGGCACTGGCCGCGCTGATGACCTACAAATGCGCTTTGGTAGAGGCGCCGTTCGGCGGGTCGAAGGGCGGGCTCTGCATTGATCCGCGCGACTACGAAGAGCACGAGCTGGAACAGATCACTCGCCGCTTTGCCTATGAGTTGATCAAGCGCGACATGATCAATCCGGCGCAGAACGTGCCCGCACCCGACATGGGCACCGGCGAACGGGAAATGGCGATCATCGCCGACCAATACGCCCGGATGCACACCACCGACATCAACGGCAAGGCCTGCGTCACCGGCAAACCGCCCCATGCGGGCGGCATCCGGGGCCGGGTCGAGGCGACCGGGCGCGGTGTGCAATATGCGCTGCAAGAATTCTTCCGCCATTCCGATGATGTGGCCAAGGCTGGCCTGTCCGGCTCGCTGGACGGCAAGAAGATCATCGTGCAGGGCCTTGGCAATGTGGGCTATCACGCCGCCAAATTCCTGTCGGAAGAAGATGGCGCCAAGATCGTCGGCATCATCGAACGCGATGGTGCCCTGCTAGATCCCGATGGCTTGGATGTAGAGGCGGTCAAGAACCATATCGCCCGCACTGGCGGCGTCGATATGTTCCCCGGCCCCCGCTACATCAAGGACGGCGTCAGGGCGTTGGAGGAAGAGTGCGACATCCTCATTCCCGCCGCGCTTGAGGGGGTGATCAATCTTCAGAACGCGGGGAATATCAAGGCCCCGCTGATCATCGAAGCCGCGAACGGCCCGATCACCGCAGGCGCGGACGAGATCCTGCGCAAGAGGGGCACGGTGATCATCCCAGACCTGTATGCCAATGCAGGCGGTGTGACCGTGTCCTACTTCGAATGGGTCAAGAACCTGTCCCACATCCGTTTTGGCCGGATGCAACGCCGCCAGGAAGAAGCGCGCCACCAGTTGATCGTAAACGAACTGGAACGCCTGTCGGCAGACACCGGGATCGGGTGGCAACTGACACCGAACTTCAAGGAGAAATACCTCAGAGGCGCGGATGAGTTGGAACTGGTGCGCTCAGGTCTCGATGACACGATGCGCGCGGCCTATCAGTCGATGCGGGAGGTCTGGCACACCCGCAACGACGTAACCGACCTGCGCACGGCCGGGTTCATGGTTGCCATCGGACGCGTGGCGTCCAGCTACCGGGCCAAAGGTCTGTAATACGGCGAAGCGCGGGGGGCGCTACAGCTCTCCGCGCTTTTGTGCTATGCGGATCGAGATCAGATCCGCCACCGCCTTGGACTGCGCGCGCGAGGTCACCCCACCAATCATCACCGTTCGCCCGCGCCGCCACCAAAGTCCCGGCGCATAAACCGATGACATCCGTTCCTTCAGCGCCAAGCGGAACCCGGCAGCCGGTTTGAAGGCGAAAAAGCCGCGATCCACCTTTTCGATATTGTCGATCCGCGCAATCAACCGCCCGCCCTTTTCGCGCAGTTCTTCGCGCGTCAGTTCCAGCACGACGGACGACGCCTGCCACAGGGTCCGGGACAGCCAGATGCTTCCTGCACCGATGATCAACAGCAGTGCGACGAAGCCAAGGTCACTGGGCGGGTGATTGGCCGCAATCCAGATCAGAAGCGCCCCCAAAATCCCGAGCGACCCCGTCGCAAAAACCCGGCGTGGGCCATTCGGCGTAATGCGTTCCAGAACTTCGTTGGTATCGGTCATGCGGCTCTCCAATCCGTTCGCTGGCTTAGAGCATGGCGCGTTGAAAATGGCCAGATCGCAATGGCCATCCCAGGTTGGACCGGACAACATCCCGGGCGCTCTGCAGGGCTGCACATCATCCGTTTGGGGACCAGCAATTGCCCACCCCCCTACCCCGCCCTATCTTGTGGTCGAACTGGAGTAGGAGAGCCCCATGTCCATCAGACCTGTTGCCGAAGCCCGGCGCGCCCAACCCACAATGGAAGGCGCAGGTGTCAAGCTGCACCGCGCCTTCGGCTTTCAAGACCCGAGCGAACTGGACCCGTTCCTGTTGTTCGACGACTTCCGTGGAGAGACCCCAAGCGACTACATGCGCGGCTTTCCATGGCATCCGCATCGCGGGATTGAAACGATCACTTACGTTCTGGCCGGAACCGTGGAACATGGCGATAGCCTGGGAAACACGGGCAAGCTTCGGGCAGGCGACGTGCAGTGGATGACGGCGGGCTCGGGCATCCTGCATCAGGAAATGCCCTTCGGGAATGCCAAAGGCCAGATGCATGGGTTCCAGCTGTGGGGCAATCTGCCCTCATCGCTGAAGATGACCGCCCCGCGGTACCAGGACGTGCAGGGCAAAGAGATCCCGGAGATCATTGACGATGATGGCACGCAGGTGAAAGTCATCGTGGGTGAGTTCTGGGGCAAACGCAGCCCCGTGGACGGCATCGCCGCCGATCCGCAATATTTGGATGTCTACGTGCCTGCCGGGGTGAAAAAGACCTTCAAGATCGACACCTATCGCCGCGCCTTCGCATATGTCTTCGAAGGGGCAGCAGCCTTTGCCGATGCCTCTCAGCCAGAGGGCGTGTTGCTGGAAAAAGAGGTGATGGGCCAAGAGGTCAACATGCGTGACCTGTCGGGCAACCGGACGCTGATCCGCTTTGGCACTGGTGACGAGGTAACGGTGCAGGCCGGGCCAGAGGGCGTTCGGTTCCTGCTGATCTCTGGTGCCCCGATCGAGGAACCCGTCGCCTGGCACGGCCCGATCGTAATGAACACCCAGGCTGAAATTCAACAAGCGATGCGAGATCTGAGGAACGGCACCTTCCTCAAGCCGCAGCACTGATCTGAGTAGCGAAATCAAGGCCCCGGACCAGTCCCGGGGCCTTTCTTGTGTTACACGACGGCAATCAGCAAGGCCGGTGCCGCCATCATGCCGCCAATGATCAACACAAGCGACAATCCCAATCCCTTGAACATGAGAATTCCCTTTCTGGTCCATTTAGGTTCACGCAATGAGCCAGATAGGACCGACCGAAAGGCTTTCGATGCGGCAGCCGGACGCAGGTGAAACGGATGTCGCGCATACCTGCCTTCGCCGTTTATCCATGGCAATGCGGGTCGAGGAGGGCCTCCCTTGAAGGGGAGGCTTGACGAGGCGCGCCCCCTATGGCGATGGCCGCCGCAGGCTGGCCAGCGCAATCGCTCAGACGTAGCCGCGCCAGGCAAGAATGCCAATGACGAGGGCAATCACCACGGCAAGGCGAAACGCCAGATCGGCGAACAGATACGCCCTCGCGCGGGCTCGGGCGGCGGCGGGGTCAATCGTGGACAGATACCTTTCGATCCGGCGCGCGGCTTGGATCGGCCCGTCCCCATCGGTGACCCGCGCAAGCCGCGGATTCTGCGCCCGTTCGATTGCGTTCAGTATCACGTCCCCGTCCTGCCGCAGCCGCCGCGGCAGTTTCCGTCCTGCCCGACGCAGCGCCGCAGGCAGAGTATCTGCCCGCACCCCCAGTTTCTCGCGCATGAGCGCGGTCAGGCGGTCGGACAATCTGGCGAGTTCCTGTGGATCGGCGGCCATGGGATTCCCTCTTCGACGGCCAACATTAGCGGCCTCCGCCTCTCCACTCAACGGCTCTGGCCGGATCGGTCGGGATCGGATATTCCAGAGCCATGCTCGCGACCTATATCATCGGTGATCCCACCACCCGCCCCCCGCTCCTGATCGTGCATGGCCTTTTCGGCTCCGCACGCAACTGGAACGTCGTCGCCAAACGCCTGTCAGACGAACGGCAAGTGATCAGCGTCGACATGCGCAATCATGGGGATAGTGATTTTCAGCCGACGCATACATATCCCGATATGGCCGGTGATCTGGCGGAGGTGATCGCCGCGCATGGGGGCAAGGCGGATGTGCTTGGGCATTCGATGGGGGGCAAGGCCGCGATGATGCTGGCGCTGACGCGGCCCGAGATGGTGAACCGGCTCGTCGTGGCCGATATCGCGCCCGTTGCCTATGGCCACAGCCAGAGCCACCTGATCGACGCCATGCGCGCGGTGGATCTGTCGCGGGTCGAGACGCGGCGCGATGCGGACGACCAGCTGAGCGCGGCAGTGCCCGAAGCCGGGGTCCGCGCTTTTCTGCTGCAATCTCTGGATATTAAGGGCAAGCGCTGGCGGCTCAACCACGACGTTCTGGACCGCGACATGGGCAAGGCGACGGGCTGGCCGGAGGCCGTTGAGGGCCGGTTCGACGGGCCGGTTTTCATGCTGTCGGGGGCAGAGTCCGACTATGTGCGCCCTGACCATCGGGCGGCGATCAAAGGCTATTTCCCGAAGGCGCGTTTTGCAAAAATTCCCGGCGCGGGGCACTGGCTCCATGCCGACAAACCGCGCGAATTCGAGGCAGCGGTGCGGGCGTTCCTGAACAGATAACCCTCAGAGATTGCGCGTTTTTCCGGAAACCACATGGCCCTGTACGAGCGCGACAGAGACGTCGCCGCCGATTAGGCCGCCGTCAGACTTGGTTTTGATAGGGACAAGCAGTTTCGCATGGAGGATTCCGATCCTTGATCCCCGCTCCTGAAGCAATGTGCGCACGCGAAGTATCACTGCGCTGCCTTGACTCAAATCATTCCCGGATCCTCCGCCAACAACGATGATCGGCGACGAGGAGGAGTTACGATGATTACACTTGATGACATCATGGACATGACCGAGCTCAGCCATGAAGAGATCGCCTCCATTGCGGAACACGAGGCGTTGCCTCCCCTCAATGCGGCTGCATTGGCAGACCGGTTGATGCATATGCATCACGGGCCGCAGAGGGTTCAGCAGATGATCTGCGAGGATATTCGCGCCGCCCTGCACCGCGATGATCTCAACCACGCGCGCGAATTGTTCGTCGTTTTACACCACTTCCTGAAGGATCACCCCGAGGCTGCTCATGGGGCACAGCCCTGAATCGGGTGCCTCACGTCCACATATAGGGGAAATTGCCACAGTCCCCCCCTGATTTTGGGTCGACCCCGAGATATGGTTGATCCTGTGAAATGTCCTGTGTTAGCTGGCGGCACAGGTGCTTTAGACGCGGTAATGCATCCACTGACGTGGCGGGGTTTGCGGGTGATGGCCTGCGAACCCCGTTTTCGTTTCAGACGTGAAAACAGAAAGAAGGCGCCAGGTGCTTAGACGCGGTCTTCGCATCGTGCCTTGCGGCACAGCCTGACGCCTTCCATAGTCCGTTGCTTTCCCGAAGGTCCACCCGGTCCCTGTGCGTTGGATCAAGGATCCTCCGCTTGCTTCCACCCCGAAGGGTTTCAGCACCCGGCGCGTCCCAAGACACGACCGGAAAACCACCTCTCTGCCCGAAGGCTTTAAGCTGGTCCGCACCGACCCGAACATCTCAGCCCTCCAAGATCCACCCGAAGGTATCACCCGAATTTCCGCTGCGATCCCAGACGGTTACCTGCATTCCGGATCCATAAGGCCGTCCTGCTGCACCCGTCCCTGGGGGCCTTTGCGTCCCGCTCCGGTTCCGAAGAACCCTTGCGATGGATTAACTGTCGGACAAGGGCGGCGGTGGCTCAAGAAAATAGCACTGCAGCATGGATATTTCTTGTGGACAGCTTGTGGGAAGACTTGGGGACAACCGGGGGATGGGGGCGGAAAAGCGCAAGTTTTCGGCAGGGTTGCGGGCGATGTGCCGGTGCCATCAGACACGGGGGCCGTTTCTGCGCCTGCGAGGGTGATTTTCTGCGCTGCTACGGGGGACCGACCCGCGACTCACCCGCTGAGAACAGGCGCGCGCGCCATGCGGACACCGCCTGTACACCCCCCCGTTTACCCCTCGCGCAGACGAAATCACCGCCCCTGCATCGCGCGGGCGATGTAGATTGCGATTGGGAAGGCCAGCAGAAAGCCCGCAACGACGGCCCCAATGATCGGCAAGACCCCAGCCCACCCCGCCACCAGAAGGATGACAAGGAACACGCCCGCGAGGGTGGCGCCGATGAAGAGGTGGAGGAGGAGGAGAAGATAGGACATGGGGGATGTCCTAGCCGGTGGGGCGGCGGGGGGCTTTGATTTGGGTCAGGGTGGGTGATGTACTCTGAAGCCGCTCTCCGAAAACACTACCCCCTCGCCAGAACCGTCGGATACGAAATTAAGAAGGTTCACCCTAAGATGACTAGAGTCTAAAATGGGATCTCTCTTTTTGACTCAAGCAAGCGTAGGGTGGGCAGTTTGCCCACCACCAAGGCGCACGAAGGTGGGCAAAACTGCCCACCCTACGTGAGGCCAATCCGCCTCAACTATCCATCTTCAACGCATTGATAAACGCCGATTGCGGGATCTCAACCTTCCCGAACTGCCGCATCTTCTTCTTACCCGCTTTCTGCTTGTCCAGCAGCTTGCGCTTCCGGGTCGCGTCGCCGCCGTAGCATTTGGCGGTCACGTCCTTGCGCATGGCCGACAGCGTCTCGCGGGCAATCACGCGGCCCCCGATGGCGGCCTGGATCGGGATCTTGAACATGTGGCGGGGAATGAGCTCTTTCAGCTTCTCGCACATGGCGCGGCCGCGCATTTCGGCCCGGTCGCGGTGGACCATCATCGAGAGCGCATCGACCGGTTCCTCGTTCACCAGCACCGACATCTTGACCAGGTGGTCCTGCCGGTAGCCCTCCATCTGGTAGTCAAAGGACGCATAGCCCTTGGTCACCGATTTCAGCCGGTCGTAGAAGTCGAAGACGACCTCATTCAGCGGCAGGTCATAGACCACCATCGCACGGGAGCCCGCATAGGTCAGGTCAAGCTGGATGCCGCGCCGGTCCTGACAGAGCTTCAGCACGTCGCCGAGATACTCATCGGGGACAAGGATGGTCGCCTTGATCCGCGGTTCCTCGATATGGTCGACATAGGTCAGGTCGGGCATGTCGGCGGGGTTGTGAAGCTCCTGCACCGTGCCGTCCTTCATGTGGACATGGTAGACCACGGAGGGCGCGGTGGTGATCAGCTCGATATCGTATTCGCGTTCGATGCGGTCGCGGATGACTTCGAGGTGCAGCAGGCCGAGGAAGCCGCAGCGGAAGCCGAAGCCGAGGGCCGCCGAGGTTTCCATCTCGAAGCTGAAAGAGGCGTCGTTCAGGGCCAGTTTCTCAATCGCGTCGCGCAGGTCCTCGAATTCGGCGCTGTCGACGGGGAAGAGGCCGCAGAAAACCACGGGCTGCGCAGGTTTGAAGCCCGGCAGCGCCTTGTCGGTGCCGCCCTTTTCATGGGTGATGGTGTCGCCCACACGGGTGTCACGCACCTGTTTGATCGAGGCGGTGAGGAAGCCGATCTCACCCGGCCCCAATTCGCCGATATCCTGCATCTTGGGGCGGAAGACGCCGAGCCGGTCGACGGGATAGCGGCCGCCGGTCTTCATCATCTTGATGCGGTCGCCCTTCTTTATCACCCCGTCGATGATGCGGATGATGACGACGACGCCGAGGTAGCTGTCGTAATAGCTGTCGACGAGCATCGCCTTGAGGGGCGCATTGCGGTCGCCCTTGGGGGCCGGCAGGCGGGTGACGATGGCCTCCAGCACATCGGGAATGCCGACACCCGTTTTGGCAGAGATCAGGACGGCGTCAGAGGCGTCAATGCCGATCACGTCCTCGATCTGCTCGGCCACGCGTTCGGGTTCGGCGGCGGGCAGGTCAACCTTGTTCAGGACCGGCACGATCTCATGATCCGCGTCGATGGCCTGGTAGACATTGGCGAGCGTCTGCGCCTCCACCCCCTGGCTTGCATCGACGACCAGCAGCGAGCCCTCCACGGCCTGCATCGAGCGGCTGACCTCATAGGCGAAGTCCACATGGCCGGGCGTGTCGATCAGGTTCAGGACATAGGTCTTGCCGTCCTTGGCCGGGTACTCGATGCGGACGGTGTTCGCCTTGATGGTGATCCCGCGCTCGCGCTCGATATCCATGCTGTCCAAGAGCTGCGCCTGCATATCGCGTTCGGCCACCGTCCCTGTCAGCTGGATCAGCCGGTCGGCAAGGGTGGATTTACCGTGGTCGATATGCGCCACGATGGAGAAATTGCGGATGAGATCAAGGTCGGTCATGATGGTGGGATATGAGCGGGATTTTGGGTTTGGTCAATGGGGTCCGTAGGGCAGTCGTGATGTCTGTGACCGGCAGGTGTCAGGGTTGCGGTTCCTTGCGAACATAGGTGGTTTTGCCAAGACAGACAGAGCGTCCTCCCTTCAGCGCGAAATCGCGGCAAAGCTGCCGCACCATCGCCCCCGCGAGCGCCGTAGATGGCGATTAGATGCCCAACTAACGCGGCAACACCCCCGATCCTCCGCCGATCATGACCCCGCCTGCGATCAGCGCGGGCATTCGGCCCGGTCTGTGCTAGCGTGTGGCTGGACCCCTCATGAACTGGACCCCGCCATGCCCCCGATCCTGACCTTCCCCATCAGCGAGATCTATGTTCCGGCAAAGCGGGCCAAAACGCTGGACCCTGAGAAGGTGCAGGCGCTGGCCGAGGATATTCTGGAGAACGGCCAGAAGGTGCCGATCCGCCTGCGCGAGGGCAAGGGGCGCTATGTGTTGCAGGAAGGTCTGCACCGGCTGGAGGCGCTGCGGGCCTTGGGGGAAGACAGCATTCAGGGCTATCTGACCCGCGCACGGTTGCATTAGGGGCGCAGATCTCGATCCACCATCGCGCGCAGTGAAAAGCTGGTGCGGGTGGAGCGGATGCCGGGGACGCTCATCAGGTTGTGCTCCAGAAAGCTGTCGAAGCTGCGCAGATCGCGGGCGGCGATTTTCAGCAGAATGTCGCGGCTGCCGGTCATCAGGTGACATTCCAGCACTTCGGGGAAGCGGCGGATGGCGCGCTCGAACCCTTCCAGCGCGTCGCGGCTCTGGCGTTCCAGTTCGGCGAAGACGAAGACGGTGATGGGGTAGCCCAGTTTTTCCGGGCTGACCTTGGCGGCATAGCCGGTGATGATGCCCTCCGCCTCCATCCGCGCCATACGGCGGGCGCAAGGGGTGGGGGACAGGCCGACACGTTCGGCCAGATCGGTGACCGGCAGGCGGCCATCGCGTTGCAGGGTGGTCAGAATCTTGCGGTCGAGATCGTCCATCCGCGTGAATCCTTCGAATCAGAGGGGAATGACAGAGAATATCACCAATGGTTGCGGCGTTGGAACGGATATTTGGCGTCTATCACCCTTGCCCTGACGATATTCTCCACTGCAAAGAGGAGGACACCCATGCAGATCACGACCCTGCCCACGCCAAGCCATGAAGAAGTATTGCGCGTTTCCGACGATGCAACGGGGCTTGTGGGTTTTATTGCCATCCACTCCACCCAGTTGGGCCCGGCTGCGGGCGGCCTGAGGATGAAGCCCTATGCCAGCGAGGAAGCGGCACTGACCGATGCGCTGCGACTAAGCCACGGGATGACCTTCAAGAACGCCGCAGCGGGGCTGCCCTTGGGTGGCGGCAAGGCGGTCATCATGGGCGATCCCTTGGTGCTGAAATCCGAGGCGCTGCTGGCGGGTTTCGCCGGGGCCATCGCGGCGCTGAAAGGGCGGTACTGGACAGCGGAAGACATGGGGATGAGCCCCGAGGACATGGCGGTGATTGCACGCGGGACTGAGTTCGTGGCCGGCCTGCCGGATGGGGAGTTCGCCAGCGGCGACCCTTCGCCCATCACCGCGCGCGGTATCTTCAACGCCATTCGTTGCGTGAGCCGGCACCGGTTTGGCAGCACCGATCTGACCGGACGCAAAGTTGCGGTTCAAGGGTTGGGGCATGTGGGCTGGTATCTGGCCGAGATGCTGCACGATGCGGGGGCGGTCCTGATCGTCACCGACATTGACCCGGCACGCTGTGACCGGGCGGCAGAGCGCTTTGGCGCAGCGATTGCCCCAGTGGATCAGATCTTGCAGGCGGAGGCCGATATCCTCGCCCCTTGCGCGATTGGCGGCATCCTCAACGCCGAGACCATTCCTGAGCTGCGGGTGCAGGCCGTTGCGGGCGGGGCAAACAACCAGCTTGCGACCCCAGCCGATGGCGACGCCCTGCACAAGCGCGGCATCCTTTATGCGCCAGATTACGTGGCCAATGCGGGCGGCATCGTGAATGTAGCAACTGAGATCCTGAAGATCCGGGATCGGGACGGTTTCGTTGCTGACAAGCTGGCAGAGGCAGAGGCCACGATGGACGCGATCCTGAGCCAAGCCACCGCGCGTGGGCTGGCACCGCATAAGGTGGCGGATGATATCGTGCTGTCCCGAATGCAGCAGCGCCCCGCCGCCTGACCCGCCATTTTCCGCCCATTTTCCCCGGATCACGCCCTCGCAGATTGCACTGTGGGGGCGTTTTCGGCACAGTGCCATGCAGATGAGGGGATCAACCCCTTGCATGGGGAAAACGAGGCAGTGGGATGACCAAGACATTCTCGGCATTTCTTATCACCTTCCTTCTGACCGGCGGGCCGCTAAACGCGAACCCGGTGGAACGGGCCTGCATGTCATCGGGAAGGACGGCGGCAAATCCGTCGCTCTGCGCCTGTATCGGCAGCGCCGCACGGATCACGCTCAATTTCGGGGAACAGCGCCGGGCGGCGCGGCTCTTTGACGACCCGGACGAGGCGGAAGAGCTGCGCATGTCGGACAACAGCCGCGACGAGGCGTTCTGGGATCGGTACCGAGCCTTCGGGGATACCGCAGAACAGATGTGCGGCTGAGATCAGACGAGCTTTTCGGCCCAGGCCCCTGCGGCCTTTTCGATAAGCGTCAGCACCCCGTCAAAATCCCTTGTGTAGTAGGGATCAGGGACATCGCGCGGGGCATCTGCAAGCGCAGAGAGGTAGAGTGACAGCTCTGCCGTGGCATCAGTGGGCCGGATCGCCTGAAGATCTTCCAGATTGCTGCTGTCCATCGCAAGGATCAGATCGAAGCGATAGAAATCATCGGTCGTGACCTGCCGGGCGCGTTGCGCGGACAGGTCGTAGCCCCGTTCCCGCGCTGCCGCCTGCATCGGGCCGTAGGGCGGCTTTCCAACATGCCAGCCGGCGGTTCCGGCACTGTCTATGCGTGCTCCCGGCAGGGCCGCACGCAAGAGTGCTTCGCCCGTCGGTGAGCGGCAGATATTGCCGAGACAGACACAGAGGATAGACTTGGACATGGGTGCTCCTACCTGGGTGCCCCTTGGTGCCATGACGGGGGTTGAAATGGAACGCATAGTTGTCCTGACCGGGGCGGGGATTTCGGCGGAAAGCGGGCTTGGCACCTTTCGCGACAAGGACGGGCTTTGGACGCGCTATGACCTGAACGAGGTCGCGACACCCGAGGGCTTCGCCCGCAATCCCCGGCTGGTGCATGATTTCTACAATGCCCGCCGCGCCAATGCGCTGGATGCCAGCCCGAATGCTGCCCATCAAGCGCTCGCCCGGTTGGAACGTGATTGGGCGGGTGAGGTGCTGATCGTAACCCAGAACGTCGATGATCTGCATGAGAGCGCGGGCAGCCGGAACGTCCTGCACATGCATGGGGCTCTGCCGGGGGCGTTGTGCGCGGCCTGCGACCATCGCTGGCCTGCGCCCCGCGTGATGGACCCGAACGCCCCCTGCCCCAACTGCTCCGCGCCGCGCACCCGGCCCGATATCGTGTGGTTCGGAGAGATCCCCTATCACATGGACCAGATCGCCGAGGCGCTGTGGCAGGCGGATCTGTTTGTCTCCATCGGCACCTCGGGCGAGGTCTATCCCGCCGCCGGTTTCGTGCAGGAGGCGCAGGCCGCAGGGGCTGAGACGCTGGAGATCAACCTGGAACCGTCGCGCGTTCCGGGGCTGTTCGACCGGGTGATCGCAGGGCCAGCCACCGAGGCTGTGCCCGATTGGGTGACAGAGATGCTGGCGCCGTGATCCCTTCACAAGCCGGTGAGGCAGATTGATTGCATCATCATAATGGTGTATAATTTACACCTCCTGACTTGCAGAAAGGATCCACCATGTGCCGTCGCAGTTCCATCCTCGCCCTTTGTCTGCTGTTTGCCGCCCACAGCCCGGCGGCCCACGCTCAGCCCGGTCTGGAAAGCTATGACCTGACCCCCTATCGCGTCATCTCGGTGCATGACGACTGGCGTGTTCTGTGCACGCCCGTGGGCAGCGGCAGTTGGTCCTATCCACGCGATTGCGCCATTGAGGATCGCTACGGGTTGGTCGTTTTCGTCAATCCGTTCGGCTACTTCGCCTATACGCGCCGAGGGCATGTCCCAGGCGATGGAATGATGCGGGAGGGAGAGGGTTTCGGCGCCCAAGAGGTATTGCTGACCTATGCCGGCCCCGACACTTCGGCCGAGTTCATCTCGGAGACCACGGTCTTTCCAGACGGCGTTGCATACACGGTCAGTCTTGACGGATATGCCGAGGCGCAGGCCGCCGCGATTGCGCTGATGCAGTAGGGTAGCAATTGGGACGGCGCGCCGGATGGAACGTTCGGCGCGCCGCCAAGGGCCGCCATGGGAGGGACAGCACCGTTGCGGCCCTGTCCCGGGGCTTAGTCAGAGGCCGCGCCCATGTTGCCGTGGTTCATCTGGCCATGGCCCTGCATCTGCTGGCGCAGCGGGTTGCGTTCCAGATCGACCGGAACGGTGATCGTGACCTCGCCCGCCTGTTCGAAAACAAGCGTCAGTTCCAGCTCGTCGCCATGGGCCAGTTCGCGGGTCAGACCGAGGAACATGACATGATCGCCGCCGCGCGCTAATGCGTGGGTTTCTCCGGCTGGAAGGACAAAGCCCTCCTCAACATGCATCATCCGCATGACGCCATTGGCGTCTTCCTGGTGGGTGTGCAGTTCAACGCGTTCAGCAACGTCGGACCGGACATCGATCAGCCGGTCATCGGTATCGGTCTGGTTGATGATCTCCATGAAGGCCGCGCCAGATTGCGACGTCGCTGCCGAAGCGCGGGCATAGGGGTCCTGCACCATGATGCCGTCGGCAAAGGCTGGAAGGGCGAAAGACAGGGCAGCGGCGCCCGCGAGAAGGGTGGATTTGAACGACATCGGTCGTCCTCCTTGATCTGATTGAATTGGGGGGCTTCAGGATCAGATCCGGGATGGGGGGCCACGCCCCTGCCCTCCTTGCACGGTCGTCTCATGCACGAGCAGCGTAAAGGGCCGCGCATAAAGCAGCGCCATGCGCCATTCGGGCGCGTCCAGAGGTTGCAGCCCGGTCAGCGCCAGTGCGCCGATGGTGCAGTCAGGGCACGCATGTGTCACCTGCATCGGTTCGCCATCGGGACCGATCGGAACGATCTGCTGCTCGGCGTCGATACAGAGAATCATCGAGCCCGTCATCGACATGCCCCCGCGCGCCACGGCCATGCTGACGGAGGTCATGGCAAGTACCAGACCAAGCAGCACAGCGGTTGCGGGATTCAGCAGACGGTTCATACCGCCTAAATAGGCATGAGGCGCGCCCTGCGCAAAGCGCAAAAAGGACGCGGCCCCCGAGCAAACGCCGGAGGCCGCAAAATCGTGCCGAAAGGATCGGGGAAGATCAGGCTTCTGCCTGTGCTTTCGCGATTTCTTTCTTGATTTTCAGTGCTTTGGACGAAAGTTCTTCGTCTTTTGCTTTGGCAAGGAATGCATCCAAACCACCGCGGTGGTCGACAGAGCGGAGCGCCGCTGCCGAAATCCGCAGTTTGAAGCTGCGATCAAGCGCCTCGGACCCGAGGGTCACGTCGTTCAGGTTCGGAAGAAACCGACGCTTGGTCTTGTTGTTGGCGTGGCTGACATTGTTGCCAGACATGGGGCCTTTTCCGGTCAATTCGCAGACGCGCGACATGTGCTTATCCTCGGTCTCAGAAACGGACAAGGGCGCTGAGCCGGTCAGCGCCCCTACAAATCTGGCGGGTGGATACGGCGCTGTACCGGCAGTGTCAAGCGATTCATCCCCGCTCGGGATGACTTTCCCTGTTTCTCGTCATAGCCTGCCGCCATGGTGAAGGAAACCGATCTTTACGCGCCGGTGAAGTCCTTTCTGGAGGGACAGGGCTACGAGGTGAAATCAGAGGTGGGTGCCGCTGATGTGGTGGCCCTCCGCGCGGGCGAAGACCCGGTGATTGTTGAGCTGAAAACCCGCTTTTCGCTGGCCCTGTTTCATCAGGGCGTGGCGCGGCTGGCATTGGCCGATCTGGTGTATCTTGCAGTTCCGCGAGGCGCCGGGCGCGGATTTCAGAAGGCGTTAAAGGAAAATGTGAGCCTCTGTCGCCGCCTCGGGCTTGGCCTGCTGACGGTTCGATTGCGCGACGGGTTTGTCGAGGCGCATTGCGATCCGGGGCCATATGCGCCGCGCATCTCCAAACCGAAACGCCAACGTCTGTTGCGAGAGTTTTCGCGCCGGGTGGGCGACCCGAACAATGGCGGGGCAACGCGGGTGGGGCTTGTCACGGCCTATCGGCAGGACGCCCTGCGCTGTGCGGCCCATTTGGCAGAGCAGGGCCCGTCACGGGGGCGCGATGTGAAAGACGCCACCGGGGTGGACCGAGCCACAACGCTGATGCGGGACGATCACTACGGATGGTTCGAGAAAGTGGACAAGGGCGTCTACACCCTGACCCCGAAAGGGATCGAGGGCTTGCAGCGCTATGGTGCGCCAGAACCTGCACAGCCAAAGGCCGACACTCAAAGCACCGCCTGACAACCGATTTGGGTTTTCCCTTCGGCTGTGTCTCGTGTCATATCGCTGAAACACTCCGCCGAGGTGGCAGGTAATGTCTTTCACTGTTCTTCTGGCGGTTCTGGGCGCGGCATTGCTGCACGCCGGCTGGAACGCCATCATCAAGACGGGTCTGTCCAAACAGACCTCGATGTTCCTGCTTTCGGTGGGACATGCGGCCATTGGCTTTTGCGTTGCCCTGACCAAGCCATTCCCAGAGGCCGAGGTTTGGCCGTGGCTGCTGGCATCCGGTCTGATCCACATGGCCTATCAGCTGTTTCTGGCCTTCGCCTATGAACAGGGCGACCTCAGCCGTGTCTACCCGCTGGCACGAGGGGCAGCACCGATGATGGTGCTGGTGGTCAGCGTTCTGTTCCTGTCCGATCCGATGGGGGTGATGGATTATGTCGGCGTGCTGGTTCTGGGTCTTGGCATCGCCTTCATGGCGCGGGGCGTTTTCACCAATGGAGAGTCGCGTCGGCTGCTGCCTTTCGCTTTCGGCTCGGCCATGGCGACGGCGGGCTATACACTTGCCGACGGGCTAGGCGCGCGGGTGGCGGGCGACCCGCTGCAATATGTGGGCTGGCTTATGATGATGTCGGCGCTGTTCTATACACCAGCCGCGATTGCGCTGCGCGGGGCAGAGGTGATCAGGGCCAGCGCACGAGACTGGGTCATGGGCATGATTGCGGCAGCGGCGAGCTTTGCGGCCTATGTGATTGCGGTCTGGGCCATGACAGTCGCGCCGCTGGCCCTTGTCGCAGCGCTCAGGGAAACATCAATCCTATTTGCCGTCTTGCTTGGCTGGCTGCTATTCGGCGACAAGATGGACCGTGGCAAGATCGTTGCGGCGGTGCTGATCGTGTCAGGCGTCATTCTCACCCGGCTCTGACCAGCGCAGGACTGCATCGCCTGCCGATAAGTCCCCTTTGGCACGGTCAAAACGCAGATAGGCGATGGCCCGACCACCTGACTGCGTAAAGAGTGTGCCAGCCGGTTTGTCGCCCGCCATGATCGGCGTGCCAACCGGGGCGGTCCCGTCAATGTCGACCGTGACCAGCCCCTTGCGCAGGGTGGTCTTGTGCTTCATCCGCGCAGTGACCTCCTGCCCCACATAACAGCCTTTGCGGTGATCGACCCCGTGCAGCCGGTCATAGCCGGCTTCAAGGATATAGCTGTCATCCGGGATAAGCTCGACACCGGTTTCAGGGATGCAATGCGCGACCCGGATCGCGTCCCAGTCGATGGTTGGATCACCGCCCTCCACCCCGTAGGCCCGCCAGCCAAGCGCCGGATGACGGGGGTCGGGGAGTGCCCCTGCGGGCGCGTCACCAATCCCGCGAGCGACCGGCAGCCCGCTTTCCTCGATCACCACGTCAGCGCGCAGCTTGTACATGGAAAGCCGCCGGAACAGCCCAGGTGCCAGATCGCTTGCTACGTCGAGCAGGATGTCTTCACCCCTGTCGAGAAGAAAGAAATCCACCAGAAACTTGCCCTGCGGGCTGAGCAACGCGGAATAAACCAAAGCGCCGGGTTTGGCATCATTGGTCACCAGCCCATGCAAGAAGTGGCTGGCGTCCGTGCCAGCAATCCTCAGAACGGTGCGGTTCTCTGCGATTTCCCCGGTCATCCACGTTTCCTTTCGCGCCTTTCCCGTCATATAGGACGGGTGAGTGTCCTGAACCATGGGCTTTTCCAAATGCCTGCACCGCTGTCCATCGTCATCCCGACCCTGAACGCCGCACCGCTTCTGGCTGCCAGCACTGCCTCGCTGATGGAAGGGGTCGAGATGGGGCTGGTGAGGGAGCTGGTCCTGTCGGACGGCGGCTCTACCGATGAAACCGCAAAAGCCGCGAAGGAACTGGGCGCGGTCTGGGTCAGCGGCCCCGCCAGCCGGGGCGGGCAGCTGGCGCGCGGAGCAAAGGCCGCATCGGCCCCTTGGTTGCTGTTTCTGCACGCGGATACGTGGCTTGCACCGGGATGGGCAGAGGTTGCCCTGACCCATATGAACGCCAGCCCTGACATGGCCGCAACGTTTCGCTTGGCCTTTCGCAGCGAAGCAGGGGCCGCACGGCGCGTGGCGGCCTGGGCAAATTGGCGGACGCGGATGCTTGGCTTGCCATACGGGGACCAGGGATTGCTGATCTCGCATGAGCTTTACGATCAGGTTGGCGGCCACCCCGATCAGCCCCTGATGGAAGACGTGGCGTTGGCAAAAGCACTGAAAGGGCGGCTTGCGGTTTTGCCGGTGGAGGCCCGAACCTCTGCCATCCGCTACGAGACAGAGGGTTGGATAAAACGCGGGGGGCGGAACCTCTTCACCCTGTTGCGATACCGCATGGGAGCCGATCCCGCGCAGCTTGCCAAACGCTATCACAGCAGCAATTGACCCCGCCTGCGCAGGCCGCTACCGCTTGCACATACCCTGCAGAAAGGACCAGCCATGAGCCTCGCCAACGGTCGTCATTATCTTGCCATACCCGGCCCGTCGGTCATGCCCGACCGGGTTTTGCAGGCGATGCACCGGCCCGCACCGAACATCTATACCGGGCCGCTTGTGGAGATGACGGAAACCATCGTTGCGGATCTCAAAAAGGTGGCACGTACCACCCATGACGTGGCGATCTATATCGCCAATGGCCATGGCGCGTGGGAAGCGGCGCTTAGCAACACAATGTCACGAGGCGATACCATTTTGATCCTGGGAACCGGGCGGTTCTGTCAGGGTTGGGGGGAAATGGCACGCGGCCTGGGGATTGAAACGAACGTTATCGACTTTGGCTTTCGCGCCGGCGTTGATCTGGACCGCGTGGCCGAGGTGCTGCGCGCCGATACTGGCCACAAGATCAAGGCCGTTCTGGCGGTTCAGGTCGACACCGCCTCATCCGTGAAGAACGACATCCCCGGCCTGCGCCGCGTTCTGGACGAGACCGGGCATCCCGCCCTTCTGTTTTCCGACAATATCGCCTGTCTGGCTGTGGATGAATTCCACATGGACGATTGGGGTGTCGATGTAATGGTGGCGGGCTGCCAGAAAGGGCTGATGGTGCCGCCGGGGGTGGCCTTCGTCTTTTTCAACGACAAGGCGGATGCAGCTCGCGAAGCCGCCAATTGCGTGACGCCCTATTGGGACTGGCGTCCTCGCGCCAATCCGGCGCTTTACTATCAGCACTTTTGCGGCACCGCGCCCACCCATCATCTGTTCGGCCTGCGCGAAGCGCTTGATATGATCCTGAAAGAAGAGGGCCTGGAAGCGGTCTGGCATCGTCACAAAGTGCTGGCACAGGCAGTCTGGGCCGCGTTCGAGGCCTGGGGTCAGGGCAGTGAGATAGAGCTGAACATTGCAAAGGCCGAAGCCCGATCACACGCGGTGACAACGGTTCGGATGGGTGGCGTGGCAGGCACGCGCCTTCGCCACTGGCTGGAGCATCAGGCGGGGATCACGCTTGGCATTCCGCTTGGCGCGCCAGAAGAAGACGCCAATGGTATCTTTCGCATCGGCCACATGGGGCATGTGAATGCGCATATGATCTTAGGTGTATTAGGCTCGATCCAGGCGGGGATGATCTCGCTCGGCATTCCGCACGGGCCGGGCGGACTGGATGCAGCGGCCGCAGTCATCGCCAGGGAATAGAAGAATTTTCAGAAAAAATTCTTCTCCAACCCAAAATTCTTCAAGAAGAATTTTCCTAGCCCCGGGCCTCTGCCAAAGCTTCGGGAAGGGCTTCTGCAAAGGCCGCCAAATCCTCGTCGCGGCCACAGGAGACGCGGATGCAGCGATCCTGCGGGGGGGTGAACGGCATACGAACGAAGATTCCGCGCGATACCAGTCCTTGCAGTACGGAGCGTGCAAAATCCCCGTCACGGCCACAATCAATGGTCACGAAATTGGTCGCTGATGGCAGCGGCGTCAGCCCATTATCCCGCGCGATCTGGCCGATTTTTTCACGCGCATCCGCGATCCGTTTCACCGTTTCGCGCAAGTAGTCCTGATCGGCGAGTGCCGCCAATGCAGCAGCCTGCGACACGCGGCTCATGCCGAAGTGGTTGCGGATCTTGTTGAACGACGTGATCAGCCCGGCCTCGGCAATCGCATAGCCAACGCGCATGCCCGCCAGCCCGTAGGCTTTTGAGAAGGTGCGCATCCGGATCACGCGGATGTCCGCCACATCAAGCGGTGGAACTGCATCTGCCGGGGCACTGTCACAATAGGCCTCATCCAGCACCAGCAGGCAGCCCTCTGGTACCGAACTGATCAGGTGCTGCACCGTGGCCGCATCATGCCAGCTACCCATCGGGTTATCGGGATTGGCGAAATAGATCAGCTTGGCACGGGCTGCATGCGCTTTGGCGATCAGCGACAGAGGATCTTCATGGTCGCCACCATAGGGCACCTTGTGCAGCTCACCGCCGAACCCGGCCACATGGTAGTTGAACGTCGGGTAGGCCCCGTCCGAGGTCACCACCGCATCGCCCGGCTTGATCAGCAGCCGCACCAGATAGCCAAGCAGGCCGTCGATCCCCTCGCCCACAACGATATTTTCCATGCCCACCCCGTGATGGGATGCAAGCGCTGCGCGCAGATCGTAGGATTCTGGATCACCATACATCCACGCCTCATTCGCGGCCTCGGCGATAGCGGCCTTGGCCTTGGGTGATGGGCCGAAAACGCTTTCATTGGCCCCAAGCCGCGCGCGGAAAGCTTCACCGCGGGCCCGTTCCTGGGTTTCGGGGCCCACAAAGGGGACGGAAGCGGGAAGGCTCTGGACGAGCGAGGTGTAGCGTGGACCGGTCATGGCAAAAGAAGAACCCAAAAGCGAAGCGACGCGCAAGGGTTTCCCGCGCGCCGCTGGTTATCCTTAAAGGCCAAGCTGTTAACCAATCTCTGCCAGACGGGCAAGCGCGTCCTTGATCTTGGCCTCTTCCTCTTCCCGCGCGGCAAGGTTGTCGCGTGTTTCCTCGACCACTTCTGCCGGGGCGCTTTCGGCGAATTTGGGGTTGTTCAGTCGCCCGCGCAGGCCGCCAAGTTCCTTGGCCAGCTTGCCAAGCACCTTTTCCAGCCGCGCCTTTTCCTCGTCCACGTCGATGATATCGGCAATCGGTAGTCCGAAGACCGCACCCTCGACGGCGATGGTGACAGCGCCCTTGGGCAGCGCATCGACCGCTTGCACGCCAACCACGCGGGCCAGCCGCAGGATCATCGCCTCGTTTCGATCCCACGCCGCCTGGCCCTTGTCGTCCAGCTCTGCCTGCAAGAGCGGCACTTTCAGACCGGCAGGCACATGCATCTGGGCGCGCACCGACCGGATCGCCTCGATCAGGCCGATGACCCAGGTCATTTCGCGGTCGGCGTCTGCGTCGATCAGGTCTTCGCCATAAGCGGGCCAATCGGTGTGGACCAGCATCTTTTCGCGGTCCGCGATCTGGCCCCACAGCTCTTCAGTGACGAAGGGCATGGTAGGGTGCAGCAGGATCAGGCATTGATCGATGACCCAGGCCATGGTGGCACGGGTTTCTGCGATGACCGCTTCGTCACCGGAGGCGAAAAGCGGCTTGGCAAACTCCAGATACCAGTCGCAGACCTGACCCCAGACAGAGGCATAAAGCCCGTTGGCTGCATCGTTAAACCGGTAAGCATCAAGCGCCGCGTCATGGGCCACGCGCGCGCGGGCAATCTCGCCCACGATCCAGCGGTTGACGGTCTGGGTGACGCCTGCGGGGTCGAAGCCCGGCACCGGCTTGCACTCGTTCATCTCGGCAAAACGGGCGGCGTTCCAGATCTTGGTGGCGAAGTTGCGGTAGCCTGCAATCCGCTGCGTGGAAAGCTTCAGGTCGCGGCCCATAGCAGCCATGGAGGCGAGCGTAAAGCGCACCGCGTCGGCGCCGTATTCGTCAATGAGCTCCAGCGGGTCCAGCACGTTGCCCAGGGACTTGGACATCTTCTTGCCCTTCTCGTCGCGGACGAGCGCATGGACATAGACCGTGTGGAACGGGGCCTGATCGACCACGGCAAGTTGCATCATCATCATCCGGGCAACCCAGAAGAAGATGATGTCGAAGCCGGTGATCAGCGTCGAGGTCGGGAAATACTTGGCGTAGGCCTCGGTCTCCTCGGGCCAGCTGAGCGTGCCGATGGGCCACAGACCGGAGGAGAACCAGGTGTCGAGAACGTCCTCGTCCCGGGTCAGCGCCTTGCCGCCCGACATGACAATCGCCTCGTCCTCGGTTGCGGCACAGTACTCATTGCCGTCCTCGTCATACCAAACCGGAATCTGATGACCCCACCAGAGTTGGCGCGAGATGCACCAGGGCTCGATATTCTCCAGCCAATGGTAGTAGGTCTTGGCGTCGCGTTCGGGCAGGATGCGGGTGTAGCCTGCGGTCTCGTCGAAGTTCCCGGCCTCCTGCGCGGCCATGCCCTGCCGGACGGCATCGAGCGCCGGTTCCACGATCTTGGCGGCATCCACGAACCACTGGTCGGTCAGGTAGGGCTCAATCGCCACTTTGGACCGGTCGCCATGGGGCACCATGTGCTTGTCTTCGTCGATCCCGTCGAGCCAGCCATTGTCGCGTGCCTCGGTCACGATGGCATCGCGCGCCTCATAACGGTCCATACCGTCATAACGCTCGATGGCCGCGCCGATCATGTCGGCCGGGCAGCCGCCTGCGAAATCGTCATTGCCGCGCAGGAACATCGCCGCGCGGGTTGTCATGACGTTGATCGCCTTCAGACCTGTGCGCTTGCCGACTTCCATGTCGTTGAAGTCATGGGCAGGCGTGATCTTGACCGCGCCGGTGCCCTTGTCGGGGTCGGCGTATTCGTCGGCCACGATGGGGATTGATCGGCCACAGATCGGCAGCGTCACGGTCTTGCCGATCAGGTGCGCATAGCGCCGATCCTCGGGGTGGACGGCCACGCCAGTATCGCCCAGCATCGTTTCGGGGCGGGTGGTGGCGACGGTCAGGTAATCGCGGGTTTCCCAGTCGGTCGGGTTGCCTTCCTCGTCGAACTCGATCGGATGTTCATAGGTCTCACCGCCATCGAGCTTGTAGCGCAGGCGCCACATCTTGCCGTTCACTTCGACCTGCTCCACCTCCAGGTCGGAAATCGCGGTCTCGAAATGCGGATCCCAGTTCACCAGCCGCTTGCCGCGATAGATGAAGCCCTTGTTGTACATCTCCACGAAGACCTTGATCACCGCGTCGTGGAAATTGGGGCCGTTGCCGGCCTCGGGGTCGCCTTTGGCGCCGCCCATAGTAAAGGCCTCACGCGACCAGTCGCAGGAGGCACCAAGGCGTTTCAGCTGACCGATGATGGTGCCGCGCGATTTGACCTTCTGTTGCCAGACGCGATCCAAAAACGCCTCGCGCCCCATCTCGCGGCGGGTGGGTTCGCCCTTTGCCGCCATCTCGCGTTCCGTCACCATCTGTGTGGCGATGCCCGCATGGTCGGTGCCGGGCTGCCAGAGCGTGTCGAACCCCCGCATCCGGTGCCAGCGCACCAGGATATCCTGAAGCGTGTTGTTGAAGGCATGGCCCATATGCAGGCTGCCCGTCACGTTCGGCGGCGGGATCATGATGCAGAACGTGTCGTCCCGGCTGGCATTGGCACCAGCGGCGAAGGCGTTTGTCTCTTCCCATTTCGCGGAAATCCGCGGCTCGGCCTCGGTGGCGTTAAAGGTCTTTTCCATGCGCCCGATGTCCCATGTCTGTTGTCAGCGCTTGGCTTACCTGCTTCGCGCAGAAAGGCCAAGGGCGCGGGATCGGGAAATGGGGTGTTTTCGCGTGGGCTGGACAGTGGCCAAGGGGTTGTTACCTATGGGGATGAGGCAAAGCAGCGGAGCATGCGATGAAATTCGGAAGCAGCCAGTCGGTCACAAGGCAGGAAGATCAAAGGTTCCTCACCGGGCATGGGCGGTACGTCGACGATATCGTGCCCGAAGGCGCGCTGCATTGCTACCTGCTGCGCAGCCCGGTCGCCCATGCTGAGATTGCCGAAATGGACGTATCCGAGGCGCGGACCGCCCCCGGAGTACATCTGGTGGTCACAGCCGCTGATCTGGTGGCGGCAGGGCTGGCCAATTCCATCCCTTTCACGGTCATCGACACAGAAGACGGCGGCAAGGCCGCTGCTCCTCGCCGCCCCATTCTGGCGGAAGGCCGGGTACGGTTTGTGGGCGAACCTGTGGTCTTCATCGTGGCCGAGACCATGGCCGCAGCGAAGGATGCGGCGGAGCTTGTGGTGCTGGATTTCGACGAGCTGGAACCGAAGCTGGGTGTCGCCATTGGCGGGCCGGAGATCCACCCCGAAGCACCGGGGAACCTGTGCTATTCGTGGGGCGCGGGCGACAAGGACGCAGCCGACAAGGCGCTTTCTGAGGCGGCACATGTGGTCAAGGTCACGGTCGAGGACAACCGGATCATGTGCGCCAGCATGGAACCCCGCGCGATCACTGCCGAAATGCAGGGCGACCGGCTGCATGTGTGTGAGAATGGGCAGGGCGTCTGGACCAAGAAGGCCGAGATTTCCGCATGGTTGGGGATGGCCCCCGATGAAGTACTGGTGACCACACCCGACGTGGGCGGTGCCTTCGGCATGAAGACCATGCGTTACCCGGAACATTTCCTGCTGTCTTTCGCGGCGCGGGAACTGCAACGTCCCGTGCGCTGGATGGCCGACCGGACGGAATCCATGCTGTCGGACAATGGCGGGCGCGACCTGACCTGCACGGCAGAGCTGGCGTTCGACACGGACTACAAGCTGACAGGCTACCGCCTGCACACGGTCTCGAATGTCGGGGCTTATGTGTCGGGATTCGCGCAGATCATCCAGAGCCGCCTGTTTTCCCACGTCTTTCCCGGCGTCTATGACGTGCAGGCGGCCTATATGAACAACAAGGCGGTGTTCACCAACACCACGCAGGTCGACGCCTATCGCGGGGCCGGACGGCCAGAGGCGATCTATGTGCTGGAACGCGCCATGGATCATGCGGCGCGGGTGTTGGGTATGGACCCGATGGATCTGCGCCGCCGCTCCTTCATCAAACCGGGCCAGATGCCCTACAAGACAGCGGCTGGCGAGCTCTACGATTCCGGTGATTTCGCGCGGGCGATGGACCGGGCCGCGCGAGAAGCCGACTGCACCGGCTTTGCCACTCGCCGGGCCGCAAGTGCCGCACAGGGCAAGCTGCGCGGTCAGGGGCTGTGCTATTACATCGAGGCCATTCTGGGCCAGCCGATGGAAACCGCGAAGATCGAGCTGACCGGCACGGGGGCAAAGGTCTATGTCGGCACACAGTCCGCAGGACAGGGGCACGAAACCGTGTACAAGCAACTGCTGCGCGACCGGTTGGGACTGGAACTGGACCAGATCGAGATCGTGCAGGGCGACAGTGATCAGATCGTGAAGGGCGGCGGCACGGGCGGATCGCGGTCCGTCACCGTGCAGGGCTCTGCCATCTACGCGACCTCTGACGTGCTGCTGGATGGGCTTTTGCCCTTCGCGGAAGAAGTGATCGGCGCCGAGGGCGCGCGGTTCGACCCTGAGGAAGCTGTGTTTCGCGCGCCGGGGTCCAACACGGTCGTGGGGCTCATGGAACTGGCGGAACGCGCCGAGGCAGAGGGGCACGCCAACTTGCTGGTGGCCGAAAAGGAAATCCGCAATGCGGGCCGTTCTTTCCCCAATGGCTGCCACATCGCGGAGGTGGAGATCGACCCCGAAACCGGTTTGTTAACCATCGAGCGCTACACTGTGACCGACGATCTGGGCAACATGATGAACCCGATGCTGGTCGAGGGCCAGATACACGGCGGCATTGCGCAAGGGGCAGGTCAGGCGATGAACGAACGCGTGGTCTTTGACGAAAACGGCCAGCTTCTTACCGCCACGTTCATGGATTACGGGATGCCGCGCGCGGGCGATTTTCCGTTCTTCGATTTCCACTCGGAACCGACAGATACGGATACCAACATGCTCGGCATGAAAGGCTGTGGCGAGGCGGGGACCATCGGCGCGATGGCAGCCGTTGCCAACGCAGTGCAGGATGCGCTTTGGCCCTTGGGCGTCAGGGTTGCGGATATGCCGTTCACACCGCATCGTGTCTGGCAGATGATCGAGGAGGCGAAGGGGAGCAGTGGCACCGATCAGGGGTAAATGGTCTTTCTGGCGCGGCTTCAAGAACCCGGAACCGCGCCTGCCGGAGGTCCGGCCGACTTGCACTCATGTGGTTCTGCTCGATGGCACTATGTCCACGCTGCGCCGGGGCCATGAGACAAATATTGGCCTGACCTACCGCCTTCTGTCCGAGCTGAACGCCTCTGCCAATGTGATGCTGTACTACGAACCGGGCATACAGTGGCGCGGCGTAAAGCGATCGGTCGAGGTGCTGGCCGGAATCGGCATCAACCGCCAGATCAAACGCGCCTATCTGTTTCTGGCCCGCAACTATCGCCCGGGCGACCGGGTGGTCTTGATGGGATATTCTCGCGGGGCCTTCGCCGTACGATCATTGGCGGGGCTGATCGACAAGCTGGGGCTGCTGAGGCCCGCACAGATCAGTGAAGAGACGCTGGACCGGCTTTATGGCCTGTATCAGGAAGCCCCCGACAGTGCGCAGGCCAAAGCGTTTCGCGCGGCCCGTTGTCACGATCGGGTCGGGATTGACTTGGTGGGCGTCTACGACACGGTCCGCGCCCTCGGGCTGCGCTGGCCGCTTCTGTGGCGGCTTGCCCCGCAGGCGCATGAGTTTCACAGCCACGAACTTGGGGCCTCCACCCGTCATGGGCGTCATGCCTTGGCAATGGATGAAACCCGCGATGTCTATGCGCCTGTCCTGTGGGACCTGCCCGAGGGACGGGATGGCGATATCGTGCAGATGTGGTTTCGCGGCACCCATGGCGATGTGGGCGGTCAGCTTGGCGACTGGAACGCGGCGCGGCCCTTGTCGAATATTCCGCTGGTCTGGATGCTGGGAGAGGCAGAAGCCTGCGGGCTGCCGCTGCCCCCCCATTGGAGAAGCCGCTTCCTGACGGATGCAGCCGCTCCGTCGGTCGGAACCATGCGCGGCTGGAGCCGGATTTTCGTACTGAGGCATAAGCGGCGGATCGGTTTGGACCGGTCGGAACGGATCCACCCGACCGCCCTGCCCGCCGCAAGACAGGCCGGGTTGCCGGTGATGTCGGACGGGGCCTTGCGGGTCAGCTAGGGCGTTTCGCCGCCTTCGGCGTCGATCCGGGAACGGCCGAACTCAGACCCCTTTGGGGCCTTCGTCCGTCCGTGCGGGGGGACGCCCCCCCTGCTCCCCCCGACCCGAACCGCAAGATCACACCCATCACGGTTTGCGCGGTTTGGCGCGGAGCGTCGGATCGGCCTGGGCGGGGTCTTCCGGCCAGGGATGCCGGGGGTATCGGGCCCGCATATCCTTGCGCACATCGGCGTAGCTGCCTGACCAGAAGCCGGGAAGATCGGTTGTTGTCTGAACGGGACGGCCTGCAGGGGACAGCAATGTCATCCTCAGGGGTTGGCGATCTTGCCCGATCGTGGGGTGGGTCGTGGTCCCAAAGACCTCTTGCAGACGCAGGGCGACTTCTGGCGTCTCACCCGAATAGTCAATGGCGGCCTTGCGTCCCATAGGCGTAACCCAATTGGCAGGCGCAAGGCGGTCCAGCTCTTGCTGCTGTCCCCAATCGACAAGGGTTTTCAGCGCCTCGGTCGGGTCAAATCGCTTGAGATCAGCGGCGCTCGTTTGGGTCGTCAGAAACGGCGCGAGCCATTTTTCCAAACTTTCCAGAAGGGCCGCATCCGAGACGTCCACCAACCCCGACGCCCGCAACCGAGCCCGCAGCAACCGGGCCGATTTGGTCCAGTCGAGCACCTCTAGCCCCAGATCGCGCACCCCCGCAAGCAAGGCGGTTATCATGGCCTCTGGCGGGGCATCCGCCCAGATCCGGTCTTGCAGGGTCAGCGCGCCGAACCGCTGCTCTTCCCGCGCCATCACCCGCCGATCCCGGCGCGACCAGTCGCAACGCCGCACCCAGTGAATGCGGTCGGTGTAAAGCCCCCGAAGGTCGCTTTCACTTAAGGCCACCGCCTGGCGGATGCGCGCCTCTCTCGGGTTGCCATCCAGATCCGTGGCGACGATCAGGCGCTGGCCTGCCAGCCCGTCGCCTTCAGGCATCACGGCCCCCTTACCACCGGACAGGACAAAACGGGGTGCATCCCCCTTGCGGCGCAACCCGATCCTGTCGGGATAGGCAAGTGCCGCCTGTTCCGCGAGGCTATGGCTTGGCCCCTTGGCGAAACGGGCCAGCCGCCTGGCCTCTTCCTTGATGCGGGCCACGGCGCCACGGTCTGCATTCATCTCTCCGGGGTTGTCCAGCGCGCGTAACCGCAGCGACAGGTCAGTGCCCCGACCACGCAAAGGATCGCGCTCCGACAAAAGCGCAGCCAACCGCTCTGCCCCCTTTCCGCCCAAGGCCAGCATATGCGCAAGCCGAGGGTGCAGCGGCATCCGGGACAACGCCTTGCCGTGATCGGTTACATGGCCTGCATCGTCCAACGCCCCGAGCCCCTGCAACAGGGCCTGTGCCTCTGACAGGGCACCCGCGGGTGGTGGGGTCAGGAACGCAAGGTCTTGGCCGTCCCCAGCGCCCCAAAGCGCAAGGTCAAGTGCCAGTGACGCAAGGTCGGCGGCCTCAATCTCGGCCGGGGGAAAGGCGGGCAGGGCCCCCTCGCCGCCCCTGGTCCAGTTGCGGTAGCAGATGCCTTCCGCCACCCGGCCCGCGCGTCCCCGGCGTTGATCGGCCTCGGCCCGGGACACGGGCTCTGTCACCAGCCGGGACATGCCAGATGATGGATCGAACCGCGCGCGTCGGGCACGGCCCCCGTCCACCACGACCCGGATATCGGGGATGGTCAGCGAGGTTTCGGCAATCGACGTCGCCAGCACCAGCTTGTGCAGACCCTTGGCCTCGGGGCTCAGGGCAGCGCGCTGTGCGGAAAGGGGCATGGCCCCAAAAAGCTGATGAAGGACAACGTTGCCCGGCAGGCCATCCAGCAGGGCAGCGGTACGGCGGATTTCGCCTTCACCGGGCAGAAAGGCCAAGATGCCCCCCACTGAGTCGGCAAGGGCCTGCCGGATCAGGGTGGCCATGGACTGTTCAAACCGCTCTTCCCTGCGCGGCGGCGCATCGCGCCAACGGGTTTCGACCGGAAAGGCTTTGCCTTCTGACGTGATCACCGGCGCACTGTCCAGCAGGGCGGAAACCGGCGCTGCATCCAGTGTGGCCGACATCACCAGCAGCAGCAGGTCCTCTCGAAGCGCACCACGCACTTCCCATGTCAGGGCCAGCCCCAGATCCGCATTGAGAGAGCGTTCGTGAAATTCGTCAAAGATCACCGCACCGATGCCCGGCAATTCAGGGTTGTCCTGCAACATTCGGGTCAGGATGCCTTCTGTCACCACCTCTACCCGCGTCTCAGCGCCCACCTTGCTGTCACCGCGCACCCGGTAGCCGATGGTCTGACCGGGCTGTTCACCCAAGGTCTCGGCCATGCGTTCCGCCGCGGCCCGGGCAGCAAGCCTGCGGGGTTCCAGCATCAGGATGCGGCCAGGTGAAATCCCGGCCTTGAGCAGCGCCAGCGGCACGCGGGTGGTCTTTCCCGCGCCCGGAGGGGCCTGCAAAACGGCACGACCGTGACTGCGCAGGGCGGCCACAAGATCTGGCAGGATGGGGTCAATCGGCAGGCGGGTCACTTGGCTGGGGTCCGTCCAGGGGCTGATCGTCATGTCGGGCCATAAAGGGCGGCACGAACGGCCCGCGTCAACCGCTGCCTGTGAATGTTATAACGACGCGCCGGGTAGACAAGCCTGCATCCGGCGGGGCAAACAACGTCTGGCGCTTCACCGAACCGTTGCAGGAAACGATGCCCGATGACTGACACCCGCCTGCCCGCTGATCTTTCCGACCGCATCCTTGCCGGGGAACGCAGGGCGCTGGCTCGCGCGGTGACGCTGGTTGAAAGCACACGGGCCGATCATCGGGCGCAGGCGACGGCCTTGCTGGAAACCTTGCAGGGCCACGGGCGGCAGGCGTTGCGGATCGGGCTGTCTGGCACGCCCGGCGTTGGCAAATCCACTTTCACCGAAAGCTTCGGCATGATGCTGGTGGAACAGGGGTTGAAAGTTGCCGTTCTGGCCGTCGACCCCAGTTCGACCCGGTCCGGCGGATCCATCCTTGGTGACAAGACCCGGATGGAGCAACTCAGCCGTCAGAAGAACGCCTTTATCCGTCCCTCGCCATCGCTGTCCCATCTGGGCGGCGTGTCGCGCCGCACAAGAGAGGCCGTGGCACTGTGCGAGGCTGCCGGTTTTGACGTGATCATTGTGGAGACCGTGGGCGTCGGCCAGTCCGAAACAATGGTGGCCGAAATGTGCGACCTGTTCGTTCTGCTGTTGGCCCCGGCTGGCGGCGACGAATTGCAGGGTGTCAAACGTGGCATCATGGAGATTGCCGACCTTATTCTGGTCAACAAGGCCGATGGCGATCTGAAGGCCACAGCCACGCGGACCTGTGCCGACTATGCCGGGGCGCTGAGGCTGCTGCGCAAACGCGCGCGCGACCCGCAGGATTTCCCAAAGGCGCTGACAGTCTCAGCGGTGGAGGGCGACGGGTTGGAACGGGCATGGGACGAGATGCAGGCGCTGGCCGACTGGCGCAAGGAGCATGGCGTCTGGCAGGAACGGCGGGCGGAACAGGCGCGTCACTGGTTCGAGCAGGAGGTGCGGTCAGGACTTCTTGCGCGTTTGACGGGCGACCCGGCGATGCGGGCGCGCATGGCAGAGCTCGGGGCAGCGGTAGCAAAGGGTGAGACATCGCCCGATGCAGCGGCGGCAGAGGTTCTGTCCGGGCTGCCGAAATAGCCGGCTACGCCCCCTTCTCAGGAGGGGCCGGGAACGGCAGCACATCCAGGACCGGCGCGGGTTCCGGCACCGGAATACGAATCCGTCGCAAGCCAAGACGCGGATGCATCCGCCCGGCCAGCATCCAGGCCGCCAGCAGCGCCCCGCCGGACAGCGCAAAGATGGATGATAGTGGCGCGGCCAGCAGCAACAGCCACGCAGCACCAGGTGTCAAAATGCCCGATACATCGCGGAAGCTGGAATAGACGGCTGACATCTCGGTCCGTTCCGAGGGTTTGACCGCCATTAGGAAGGGCAAGCCCCCGCAGACATCGAGCAGGATCAGGAAGAACGACACCGAGGCCAACGCCACCACCGCCGCCACCGGCCAGTCCGCCAGTGCAAAGGCTGCGACAGACAGGGCGCCTGCCCCGAGGAACCCGGTGCGTACTGACTGGCGCACAGACCGGCCCTGCATCCAGCGCAGCATCAGTGGCGTTATGAAAAGCAAGCCGTTGGTCATCGACAGCATGATGCCGCCCAGTTGCTCACTCAGCCCCGCATCGACCGCGAAGATCGGCAGGTAGACCACATAAACCCACCAGCCACAGGACCGGATAACGGCAAAAAGCCAGCCCGCCACAAGCCGTGGCTGCGCGGCGAAACGGCCAAGATAGGCCAGAGGGTTCGTGGCGGGCCGCTTGGCCTTCTGGATCAGTTTGCCATTCCCAAGGCGCAGGTAAAGGAATGTCCCCAACATCCCAAGGATCGCAACACCCGAGATCAGAAAAGGCGCGGGGTACCACCATTCCATAAGGTAAACGCCCGCGACTGGACCGATCGTCCAGCCCGCCGCGCTGTAGAACATGCGCAGGGTCTCGCTGCGCCCCAGCTCCACCCGTTCGATATAGTCCAGCACATAGGCGTTGAAACAGACAAAGAGCGTGGCTACAGCCACCGTTGTCAGACCGAGTGTCACGACGATGAGGTCGGGCGCGGCGGCTCCGATCACTGCCCCGACAAGGAAAGTCAGCGCCGCCCCGGAGTAGAGCCAGCGGCGCGGGACAAACCGGTTGAGCCAAGGGACCAGAAACCCCGCAACCATCGACAGCAGCCCGACGATGAAATAGGCCTCCGAGACCGATTTCGCGCTGCCCAGGGTCTCCAGCATCGCCAGCGGCATGACCGAAATCAGGATGCCGCGCGCCACCGCTTCGCATCCCGCGAGCGTGGCAAACCCCTTGACGCCCGGCGCAGGAGCGTGGCGCAGCCATTCAGGTATTCGGCGTTCGTGCATGGGGGCTCAGAGTCTGAAATACCCTTCGACCCTAGGCAGCCAGCCGCCCCTGTCTTGCCCGCGCGCGACCTAGGAAAGGTCGTTGCCGCGCCTCCGGTTGATCAGTAGCACAATACCTTGGTGGCCTCGTCGGCAAGACCGACCAGCACATCTGGCATGGCGAATTCCGCCGGGTGCCCCTCCAGCAGGCTCGCGTCATAGCCCCGTGCTTTCGCAGACATGCCCGACAGGTAGAGCCTCCCGCCATGGGCCTCGATCTCGGCAATGTGGTCCTTGAGTTTTCCGGTACCCTGCCCTTCCAGGGTCTCGATCACCTCTGGGTCCAGCAACCGCACCCCATCTCCAGCCAAGAATAGCCGAACATCATGACCGGCCTTCAGCGCCGTAGCCGCGACAAGGCAGCCAAGCGTGGCTTTGGTGGGGTTTTCCGGACCAGTGTGGATATGAATAAGGAAATCGGACATTGGCATGGCTCCTTTCGGCTGTTCCGAGCCGAAGGATAGCACGAAACCGGAAAGGCCTTAAAAAACGGTCATATGAGAAGCGACGCCGCGCCTTCCAGCTTGAGAAGTGCCACCTTGGTCTCGATTCCACCCGCCCCGGAAAAGCCGCCAAGCCCGGTAGAGGACAGAACCCGGTGGCAAGGAATAAGGATCGGGATGGGGTTGGCCCCGCAGGCCTGCCCGATGGCTTGTGCAGAGACGCCGAGCTCAGCGGCCAGATCGCCATAGGTTCGGGTTTCGCCAAAGGGAATGGCGCAAAGCGCTCGGTAGAACTGTTGCTGAAACTCTGATCCACGCGGGGCAAGCGGCAGGGTGAAACTCGTCCGGTTTCCCGCAAAATAGGCGGCCAGTTCCCTAGCCGCCTGTCTCATCAGATCAGTGTCTGGCGTGGCATCTTCGTCCCGCCATTCCAAGCCGGTGATGGCCCCATCCTTCTCGGTCAGGGTCAGGCGACCCACGGGGCTATCAACACAGGCGATCATTCGGCGGCGTCGAGCTTGTCCTGGGTGCGCAGATCGAAGTCCGAGGCGTCATGACGTTCATGCAGCTGCATTGCCGGATCGCCCGCCGTGCGGTTAACCATCCGGCCCCGCTTGACCGCCGGACGGGCGTAGATCCGCTCGGCCCATTCGACGACATTGGTGTAGCTTTCCACGTCCAGGAACTCACCCGCACCGTACTGCCAGCCCTTCACAAGGCCACCGTACCATGGCCAGATCGCCATATCGGCGATGGAGTATTCACCGCCGGCCATCCATTCGTGATCCGCGAGATGGCGGTCCAATACGTCCAGCTGACGCTTCACCTCCATCGCAAAGCGGTTGATCGGGTATTCCCATTTTTCCGGCGCATAGGCGTAGAAATGGCCGAACCCGCCACCCAGATAAGGCGCGCTGCCCATCTGCCAGAACAACCAGTTCAGCGTTTCGGTCCGCGCCGGGCCAGAGGCAGGCAGGAACGCCCCGAATTTCTCGGCCAGATGCATCAGGATCGAGCCGGACTCGAACACGCGCACGGGTTCGGAACCTGACCGGTCCACCAGCGCCGGAATCTTGGAGTTGGGGTTCACATCCACGAAGCCCGAGCCGAACTGGTCGCCCTTGCCAATGCTGATCAGCCAGGCGTCGTATTCGGCGTCATGGCCAGCGGCCAGAAGCTCTTCGAACATCACGGTGACTTTCACCCCATTGGGTGTGCCCTGAGAATAAAGCTGGAAGGGATGCTGACCGACGGGCAATTCCTTGTCATGGGTCGCACCGGCAATAGGCCGGTTGATAGAGGCGAAGGTGCCGCCGCTTTCCTTTACCCAGGTCCAGACCTTGGGGGGCTCATAGGGTTTGGGGTCGGTCATGAAGCTGTCCTGTCTTGGCTGAGTCGCGCTGTCGTCAACCAAAGATAGGATGTGGCCGAGGTATGTGAAAGGCGTGGGAGACCCTGCGAAAACGCACATGTCCCTTGCGCTGAGCACCGCCGGTTTGCGCGGCCCTGCCCCACGCCCATTGCCAGCGCGCACCAACTGCCGGATGATCCTCGAAAAACACGGGCAGGAGGCTGCGATGCAAACGCTCAGGACTATTGCGATCACGACCTTTCTTTTGACGGGGCTAACCGGATGTTCCGACACGCTGCGAACTCAGGCAGCCGGTGTCATGCAACTGGCCGATGGAACCGAATGGGTGCTGACGGGCGACAGCCAAATG
Source organism: Nioella aestuarii (assembly GCF_050896395.1). Taxonomy (NCBI): domain Bacteria; kingdom Pseudomonadati; phylum Pseudomonadota; class Alphaproteobacteria; order Rhodobacterales; family Paracoccaceae; genus Nioella; species Nioella aestuarii. Next base: position 271,572 of record NZ_JBPBBA010000001.1, read on the forward strand.
GATTTCGAACTGTCCAGCCTGACCCGCTTGTCGGGTGACGGGATCACCTGCGAGATGCCGATGGAGATGCGACTGGACCGGTCTGGCGCGGGCACGATGACCTGCCGGGACACGACCGGCGCAGAGATCTATTCCGAAGCGCAAGTCATCCCCGCCGGAATGTACGGCACATCCGTGCGCGGCACTTTTGTTGAATCTATACAGACGACACGCGGACCGGGCCGAATGGTCCTGGGCTGGGGAACCTTTGCGGACCCGGATTATTTGCGGACATTGCTCGACTGATCCGTCCACGAAAAAGGGCGCCCCTTTCTGGACGCCCTTTCCGAAAACCGTCAGCTTGCCTTAGCCGAGCGCCTCATCGCAGCGTTTGCAGGTAGCTGCATGGCTGTGGCTGCCCACATCGGGCAGGATCTTCCAGCAACGCTGGCACTTCTCTCCCTCGGCAGTTTCAAACACCACGCCGACGCCCTGGACCTCGGGCAGGCGGAACGCCTCTTGCGGCAGGGGGTCACCGGTCAGGCTGACATCCGAAGTGATCACGACATCTGCGAAGTCGATCGACCGAAGCGCCGCCAATGTGTCGGCATCGCGCACATGAACCACCGGGGCGGCTTCCAGCGAGGCACCGATCACCTTCTCTCGGCGCTGGATTTCCAGCGCGGCCGTGACCACCCGACGGGCACAGCGCACCTTGGCCCATTTCGCGGCCAGCGGCTCGTCCCGCCAATCGGCCGGAGTCTCGGGGAAATCCACCAGATGGACCGAGCTGTCATCACCCGGGAAGCGTTCCAGCCAGACCTCTTCCATCGTGAAAACCAGAATCGGCGCAAGCCAGGTGGTCAGCCGGTGGAACAGGATATCCAGCACCGTCCGCGCCGCACGGCGGTTCAGGGTGTCGCCATCGCAATAGAGCGCATCCTTGCGGATGTCGAAATAGAAGGCCGACAGATCCGTGGTGGCGAAGTTGAACAGCGCCTGGAACACGCCTTGGAAATCGAAGCTCGCATAGCCCGCGCGCACGGTGTGATCCAGTTCCGCCAAACGGTGCAGAACCCACCGTTCAAGCTCCGGCATATTGGCGGGGTCAACCCGGTCCGCTTCGCTGAAGTCCGCCAGCGACCCCAGCATGAAGCGCATCGTGTTGCGCAACCGGCGATAGCTGTCAGCGGTGCCTTTAAGGATCTCCGGCCCGATGCGCTGGTCGTTTGTGTAATCGGCCTGAGCCACCCAAAGGCGCAGAATGTCGGCCCCGTATTGCTTCACGACCGCCTCGGGCACGATGGTGTTGCCGAGCGACTTGGACATCTTCATGCCCTTTTCGTCCAGCGTAAAGCCATGCGTCACCACATTGCGATAGGGCGCGCGGCCAAGGGTTCCACAGGCCTGCAGCAGCGAGGAATGGAACCAGCCGCGATGCTGGTCGGTGCCTTCCATGTAGACATCGGCGATGCCATCAGCGGTGCCGTCTTCCCGGTCCCGCAGCACGAAAGCGTGGGTGGAGCCAGAGTCGAACCACACATCCAGCACATCGAAGACCTGATCGTAGTCGCCCGGATTCACGATGCCGCCCAGGAACCGCTCCTTCGCGCCGTCCATGTACCAGACGTCAGCCCCATCGGCTTCGAATGCCGCTGCGATGCGGGCGTTGACCTCTGCATTGCGCAGCAGGAAATCTGCGTCGGTCGGCAAGGCGCCTTTCTTGGTGAAGCAGGTCAGTGGCACACCCCAGGCCCGCTGACGGGACAGAACCCAGTCGGGCCGAGCCTCGATCATGGAATAAAGCCGGTTGCGCCCGGTCTGCGGGGTCCATTTCACAAGGCTGTCGATAGAAGTCAGGGCGCGTTCGCGGATCGTGGTGCCGTACTGGTCCTGCTCGTCGCCCACGGGCTTGTCGATGGCCGCAAACCATTGCGGCGTGTTGCGGAAGATGACCGGGGCTTTGGACCGCCAGCTATGAGGATAGCTGTGGGTCACGCGGCCACGGGCGATGATGCTGCCAGCCTCGACCAGTTTGTCGATCACGGCGGCGTTGGCCTTACCTTCCTTGCCCTTGCGATCAAAGACCTGAAGACCGGCGAAGAAGGGCACATGCGGCAGGAACTCGGATTCCTCACCCACGTTGTGGGTCATCCGGTCAAGCCAGTTGCGCTTCATGAAGCATTCATAGTCGTCGGCCCCGTGGGACGGCGCGGTATGGACGAAGCCCGTGCCCGCATCGTCGGTCACATGATCACCGTCGATCATCGGCACGTCGTAGTCCCAGAAGCCCTCTGCCCCATCGAAGCCGTGGAAGGGGTGCTGTAGCATCAGCGCACCAAGCTCATCCGCCGTCACGTCGCGCAAGCGGCGATACATGGACTCTTCGAGCCGCGACTTGGTCAGCACGTCGGCGGCCAGCTTGTCGGCCAACAGGTAGCGGTCACCGATCCGGCACCAGCATTCTTCGGGCCGGCCGGTGACTTCGTAAAGCCCGTAAGAGATCGCCGGATTGAAGGCCACGGCCTTGTTCGACGGGATCGTCCAGGGGGTCGTCGTCCAGATGACAGCCTTGGCGCCTTGAAGATCGCCCTGCCCGTTCGTGGACTTGAACGGCACCCAGATCGTGTGGCTCTTGTGGTCGTGATATTCGATCTCGGCTTCGGCCAGCGCGGTCTTTTCAACAGGGCTCCACATCACGGGTTTGGACCCCTGATAGAGCGTGCCGTTCATCAGGAACTTCATGAATTCCTCGGCGATGACCCGCTCGGCGTGATAGGCCATGGTCAGGTAGGGATCGGCCCAGTTGCCGGTGATGCCAAGGCGCTTGAATTCCTCGCGTTGGATATCGACCCAGCCTTCCGCGAATTTGCGGCATTCCTGCCGGAAGGCCACCACGTCCACGTCATCCTTGTTCAGCCCCTTGTTGCGGTACTGTTCCTCGATCTTCCATTCAATGGGCAGACCGTGGCAATCCCAGCCGGGGATGTAGCGGCTGTCATGTCCCATCATCTGATGCGACCGCACGATCATGTCCTTGATCGTCTTGTTCAGCGCGTGGCCGATATGCAGGTGGCCGTTGGCATAGGGGGGGCCGTCATGCAGCGTGAAGGGCGTGCGGCCCTCTTTTTCGCGCAGGCGATCATAGATGCCCATCTTCTCCCAACGTTCCAGCCATTCAGGCTCGCGCTTGGGAAGGCCCGCGCGCATCGGGAAATCGGTTTTGGGCAGGTTCAGTGTGTCTTTGTAGTCGAGCGATTGCTCAGGCGTGTCGGCGCACATGGATCGGCGTCCTCGTGATATTCGGTCGGGATGGGGTTATCAGGGCGGTGCGAAAAATCAAACACCTTGTCCCGGCGTCTCTTGGTCTCAGAGAGCCGGGCCAATAATTCGAATAATGATGCGCACGAATAGGCGGGTCATAACGCGCCTTATAGGCCTGCGGGCGGGGGTCGTCCAGAGGCCCGTGGCGCGACCAGATGGCCACTGGCGAACAGGGGGTTGCAGCCCCATCTTGGCGTCATGACGTCCACTCCGTTTGCCAAATTCGACATCACAAGACCAGAGATCGAGCGTGTCGTCGCCCGGTTCTATGCCGGTGTCCGCGCGCATCCGGTGCTTGGCCCGGTCTTTGCCGCCCATATCACCGACTGGCCCCCGCACGAGGCCAAGATCGCCCGGTTTTGGGCCAATGCGATTTTGGGCGAGCGCAGCTATGACGGCAACCCGATGGAGAAACATATTCAGGCGGGCAATGTGCGGCCGGGCATGTTCGAGCCATGGCTGAAGCTGTTCGACGCGACTCTATCGGCAGAACTTTCGCCGGATCAGGCCGCCAGTTGGTCGGCACTGGCGCACAGGATCGGGCGATCCCTGAGGGCGGGAGTGGTCGACCGGGACACCCTGCCCGGCGGCATCCCGAAACTGAGGTAACGCGGACCGGTCAGGCCGGGCGCGGGGAAGGATCTTGCAAGATCCTTTCAAGATTTTTCAAAAATCTTGCCCGCGCCGGGTGGAAAGGTCAGCCACAAGGCCCGCCCACCATACCGATCCCCCGCAGGATATGGATCACGCCGACGATATCTGCCCCGACGCAGACCGCGATATTGAGGTTGCGCGTATCCGCTGCCAAGGCCCTGACCCCCATCAGCCCCGATGACCCAGCCATCATGGCCAATACTCCGAAAAGCAGAGCGCCATAATTCATGTAGCTGCAGGTCTGAACCCCGTTGATCGAACTGGTTGAGAGCGTGGTGAAACTGATGACATACCCGAGGATCGCGAAGATCAGAGCTGCTTTGCTGGCCCCGGATAAACTTCTCCAACTCATTGCCTTCTCCTTAAATGATTGATCAAAACAGGCTCAGGTTGCGCCGCTTCCCGGGTTCGGTCAAGCATTGCGGGAGTGTTGACGCTGCGAAACATTGGCCGACCAGACCCAATTCAGACGAGGCAGACGCATGAAGATCGGCATCGCAGGCGCAGGAATCGGCGGGCTGGCAGCTGCGGCCCTGCTTGCGCGGGATGGGCATGACGTCACGGTTTTCGATCAGTTCGAGGCCCCTCAGCCGGTTGGGTCCGGCCTTGTCATCCAACCCGTCGGCCTGTCGGTTCTCGACCGCATCGACGCGGGCGACAAGGCCAGAGCCCTTGGCGCGCCGATTGCCTCGATGTTCGGGCATGAGGCCGGGAACAACCGCGTTGTTCTGTCCGTCAGCTATGGCGACACGGACGACCGCAAGGGGCTCGGCATCCACCGCGCAGCGTTGTTTTCGCTGTTGCATGACGCGGCAATCGAGGCGGGAGCGCGTCTCATCCCGTCGCATCGAGTCACTGGACGCGTCGGGCAAGTGCTTTGCTTTGGCGATCAGCAATCGAATCCGTTCGACCTGATCATTGATGCCTGCGGCGCAGGTTCACCGCTTTCGCCTCTGACCAGCCGCCCCCTGCCCTACGGCGCGGTCTGGGCGACGGTTCCCTGGCCCGAGGACAGCTTGCTGCCCTATGATCGGTTGTCGCAATGCTATCGCAGGGCCGACCGGATGCTGGGGGTTTTGCCTGTCGGGGCGATGCCTGACCAACCTTGGCAGAACCTGGCGGCCATCTTTTATTCACTGCCTGTGGCATCCTTCCAGGACTGGAAAACCAAGCCCTTTGACCAATGGCGGGCCGAGGCCAGCCGTCTTTGGCCAGATTTCGGCCCTTTCCTTGGATGGATCAACGGCCACGAGGCCTTTACCTTTGCGAGCTACACCCACGGATCGCTTGCAGCCCCCTATGACGCTGGCATCGCCCATATCGGTGACGCCGCCCACAGGGCCAGCCCGCAATTGGGGCAAGGGGCCAACATGGCATTGCTGGACGCAGAGGCTTTGCGGCGCGCCCTGAGGATCGCCGAAGGGGAGGAGGCGCTTCGCCTCTATGCCGGGGCGCGTCGGTGGCATGTTGCGGCGTATCAGGCGCTGAGTGCGTCTTTCACCCCGCAATATCAATCGGACAGCCGGGTTCAGCCGGTGATCAGGGATCGCCTTTTGGCCCCGCTTTCCCGAACCTGGCCTGCGCCAGCCATCCTCACACGGTTGGTCTGTGGTGATCTGGTGCCGCCAATGCCGGCCCTCACGCCGGTTGCGCGCGGGAGGTGACGCGCTCTCGCCAGATGATGTAGAGCCCGGCCCCAACGGTCAGCGCAATCCCCGCAGCGGCCAGACCGTCGGGCAGATCGTCGAAGAAGACAAAGCCAAGCAGCGTTGCGACCGGGATCTCCAGATATTGCATCGGTGCCAGGGTGGCGGAGGGAGCAAAGCGCAAAGACCATGTCATCAGCAGATGCGCGACGGTACCAAGAACGCCCATGGTCACCAGCAGCCATGCCTCACCGCCCGAAGGCCAGCCCGGAGTCAGGTCCGGCAGATCAATGGGCAGCAGAAGCAACGCAAGCAGGATCGGCACGCCGACCATTCCGCCGACAGCCTGCAACGCCAACGGATCTGCCTCTTTCGCAATCTGTCGGGTGATCAGCATGAAATGGGCAAAGATAAAGGCGACCGACAAGGGCAGCATCGCAACCCAACCAACCTCGGCAAAGCTTGGCTGGATCACCATCATCGTTCCAACAAAGCCTACACCACAGGCGGCAATACGACGGACGCCCACCTCTTCGCCCAGGATAAAATGACCCATGATCAGCATGATGAAGGGCATGACGAAGGCGATGGCCACCGCATCCGCCAGAGGCAGATACCGCAAGCTCAGGAACATGAAGGAGATACCAAGGATTTGCAGGACCGAACGGAAGGCTGTCAGGCGAAAGGCCCGACTGCTCATTCTCAGCGTGCTTCCGGTCAGCCAGACCAGAGGAACCAGCAACACTGCCTGTGACCCAAACCGTACAAGCACCAGTATGATCAGCGGCACGCTATCGCCAAGCATCTTGGCCAAAGCGTCACCGAACGGGATCAGCACGCAAAAGCCCAACATCAAAAGGACGCCCAAAAGGGGGCGATCCCCGGTCACTTGGTGTCGCCTTTGTTGAACAGCCCCGACAATGCCCGGCGCACCAGACCGGTGACAGAGGGGCGAGTGGTTTTCCGGAAAGGTAGCGGGCGGCAGACCTCCATCGCCGCGACGCCCACACGGGCGGTCAGCGCACCATTGACAACGCCCTCTCCGAACCGGCGAGAGATCTTGCCGATCAGGCCGCTGCCAATGATGGGTTCCAGCATGTCATCGCCAACGGCGACCATGCCGGTTGCAACCAGATGGGTGATCACGGTGCGCGTCAGGCGCCACGCGCCAAGGGTCCCGGCTCGGCCGCCGTAGATCTCGGCAATGCGGCGGATCATGCGCAGGTTCGCTGTCAGGGCTGCCACCACATCAGCCAATGCCAGCGGCACCAACGCTGTTACAGCTGCCACCTGCCTTGTCGCGGCCTCAACCTCGGCGCGGGCGAGGGCATCGAGCGGGGCCAACAACTGATCCTCGGCCAGATGCAGGGCCGTGTCCGCATCAAACACGTCTTCCCTGCGCGCCATGACCGCCTCTCGTCCCAACCGAAGCTCCGGTCGCGCGCGATAAAGTGTCATCAGGTCATCCGACACCTTCTGTGCGGCTTTGAGGTCGCCTGTCGCCAACGCGGATTCGGCTGACTTTTGCAAGCTGTCGAGCCGACCGAGGCTGAAGAACGACGCCGCTTCGCGCAGCGCGACCAGCAGGGCCGCCAGAATGAACAAGCCGATCAGTCCGGTTGCGATCCAGCCCAGAACCGGGTTCGCCGCCAAGAGGCCGTTCACGAAATTCCAGGCTGCCAGAGAGATAACGAACCCCAGAAGCGCCGTCAGCGACGCCCAGAAGAACCGCGCCAGTCGCGAGGGTTTGCGCGCGGCCAGCGTCGCCACCGTTTGCATGGCACGGCCCGTGGGGGCTGGCAGGTCGAGATCGGGAACCGGCGGAGCGGCGGCGGGGCCTTCTGCCGGGGCGTCGTCCAGTTCGATCAGGATGGGGCCTTTTCGGTCGCTCATGACAGCTTGTCCCCCAATAGGAATTCTGCGGCGCGATCGAGCCGGATATGCGGCGGACCTTCACCGGGTTTCAGGGTCAGTTCGGCGGGCGCAAAACGCATGACCGAATAATCGGCATCGAGCCAAGCAGTGTCCCCCTTGCGGGCGGGTGCCAGCAGGTGGCCGGGATCATCCGGCAGTTCACCGGGATGAAACGCGGCCTGTTTGCCCGTGTCCAAAAGCCTTCCGCGCACAAGGTCAAGATCCTTGCCGCCATGCGCCCTCGTTTCCTCAATCGTCGCGCGCAAGGCGGCCAGGGCCATGGCCTGCGTCTTCGCCCCCGCGAAATCGGCACGGTCGCGGGCGTCGCGCAACAGTGCCTCCATGATCGCGGTCAGGCGAGGGTGTTGCTTGTGATGCAGATGATCGGCCTTGGTGGCGGCGAAAAGGATCTTTTCCACTCGCTTGCCCATAATGGCAGACAGGAAGGAATTCCGACCCGGCCGGAAAGCGCCCAAAATACCCGCCATTGCGCGGCGCAGATCCTCAACCGCCTGCGGGCCGGAATGGATCGCGCCAAGCGCATCGACCAGCACTACTTGTCGGTCGATCCGGGCGAAGTGATTGCGGAAGAAGGGTTTCACAACCTGCGATTTGTAGGCTTCATACCGGCGGGCCATTTCCCGGCGCAGACTACCGCGCGGGCTCTCCCCGGGGGGCAGCGGCGCGAAGGTCAGGACGGGGCTGCCCTCCAGCTCTCCCGGCAATAGGAACCGGCCAGGCGTGCAATCGGAAAAGCCCTGTTCGCGGGCATCGTTGAGATAGGTCGTGAAGCTGCGCGCCAATCCTTGCGCTGTGGTTTCATCCAGTTTCGCTGAACCATCCGTGTCTTTCGCCAGCTCAAGAAAAGCTTTTGCGGAGTCCCTCGCTTGCGCCCGGTCCAAGGTGTCAGCGCTCCACGCGTCATATGTTTGATCAAGCAGTGACAGGTCCAGCAGCCACTCGCCCGGGTAGTCCACGATGTCGATATGCACCGTGCGCGGACCGGAGAGGCCCGACAATAGACCAGAGGGCTGAACCCGAAGCGATAGGCGCAGTTCCGATACGGCACGGGTTGATTGGGGCCAGTGCGGGTTGCGTCCGGTCAGGGCAGCCAGATGCGTTTCATAGTCGAACCGCGGCACCGTATCGTCGGGCTGTGGTTGCAGGAACGCGGCCTGAATGCGGCCTGAACTGGCAGCTTGAAGCCCCGGCATCCGGCCCCGGTCCAGCAGGTTGGCGACCAGCGACGTGATGAACACCGTTTTGCCCGCACGCGACAGGCCGGTGACGCCTAGGCGGATCACCGGTTCGAAAAACGTTTCAGAGATGGCAGAACCGACGCTTTCCACGCCGCGGCCAAGAGTGTCGGAAATGGCGCCAATGACCAAGCGATCTGTCCTTTGAGAAGTCCAATGGATCAGAGAATAGGCATTCATGGTGGCGGATTACAGGGCTGATTGCCCTTTCATCCGCTTTGCGGTAGCGGAAGGTCATGCCCCGCTACGCGCTTTTGATAGAATATGATGGCCGCCTCTTTTCTGGGTGGCAACGCCAACCCGACCGACCCTCGGTTCAGGGGGCCGTGGAAGAGGCTTTGTCCCGTCTGGAGCGGAATGTTCCGTCAATCGCGACGGCGGGCCGTACCGATGCGGGCGTCCATGCGCTTGGACAGGTCGCCCATTGCGATATGGCCCGAGAGTGGGACTTGTTTCGTCTGACCGAGGCCGTGAATTACCACCTGAAGCCGCAACCGGTTGCCGTTGTGGCCGCAGCCCGCGTTGCCGATGACTGGCACGCCCGGTTTTCAGCCTTGGAGCGGCAGTATCTTTTCCGCCTGGTCTCTCGGCGTGCGCCCCTGACCCATGACATGGGCAAGGTCTGGCACGTCAAGAACCGGTTGGATCTAGAGGCGATGCGCGAAGGGGCCAAGTATCTGATCGGAAAGCATGATTTCACCACATTCCGTGCCACGATCTGTCAGGCGGCTAGCCCGGTCAAAACACTGGACGAAATCAGGATCGAAAAGGTCGATTACCCGTTTGGTGCTGAGTTCCGGTTTCATCTGCGGGCGCGGTCATTCCTGCACAATCAGGTACGCTCGATCATTGGTACATTAGAACGGGTCGGGGCCGGTTCATGGGCGCCCGAAGATGTGAAAGCTGCGTTGGAAGCCTGTGACAGGGCCGCCTGTGGACCGGTTTGTTCACCCGAGGGGCTGTACCTGAACCATGTGCGCTATCCTGAGCCGGTCTTCGCAGGAAGATAACGCACTTTGGGGCGCTTCCCCGTCGTCTTCGGCACCACGCCCGAGGTTGTTAGGCCGGTGTGAAACGGCGGCGCCAAAGGTTGCCGGGCGCTGTGACGCAGTAATTACTTTGTTGCAACCGCGCAGAGGATGCTTTCAGGGTCTGATAAACGCTATGTCAGGGACCGTGTGGAGATGAGGGAACTATGGGACCGGCCCTGCCAATCGTGACGGATATCGTGCTTGTCGGCGGCGGGCATAGCCATGCTCTGGTTCTCAAGGCCTGGGGTATGAGGCCTCTGCCCGGCGTTCGGTTGACGCTGATCAATCCCGGCCCGACGGCGCCTTATTCCGGCATGTTGCCCGGCCATGTGGCAGGGCACTACGAACGGGATGCCCTTGATATTGATTTGGTCAAGCTGGCGCGTTTTGCGGGCGCGCGGTTGGTGATCGGGGCGGCCACCGGGCTCGATCTTGAGGCCAGGCTTGTCACCGTCCCGGGGCGTGCGCCGATCGGGTATGATCTGCTGTCTCTCGATATCGGGATTCATAGCGAGATGCCGGAGATCCCCGGATTTTCCGAGTTTGGCGTGGCGGCCAAGCCGCTTGATCGTTTTGCAGATGCCTGGGCCCAGTTTGTCGATGGCGGCGGTGGCCCGGTGGCGGTGATCGGGGCGGGCGTAGCCGGAGTGGAGCTGTCACTTGCGGCAGCGCATCGGCTTCGGACCACTACGGGGCAGGCCGACGTGACGTTGATCGACCGGGGCTCAGTTCTTGACCAAGTGCATCCTGGGGCAAAAGATCGCCTTTTGAACGAGCTCACCCGCGCGGGCATTCGGCTGCTGCCATCGGAAACTGTGGCACGGGTCACGGCCGACCAGGTGGAATTGGCATTGGGCACATTTGTATCATCCACGTTTACCCTTGGCGTGGCGGGCGCGCGCCCACACCGCTGGCTGGCGGAAACCGGGCTGCACCAGAACAAGGGCTACATAACCGTCGACAGGCATTTGCGCTCTGTCTCTCACCCAGAGGTTTTTGCCGCCGGGGATTGTGCCGATCTGGCCTTCGATCCGCGCCCCAAGGCGGGCGTCTACGCGGTTCGCGCGGCCCCCGTCCTGTTGCGCAACCTACGCGCCATGGCCATGGGACGAGATGGCGATCTTCTGCCCTTCCGCCCGCAACATGATTATCTCAAGCTAATCTCTCTTGGTGGCAAACGGGCGCTGGCGGAAAAGCGTGGGTTTGTCGGTACCGGGTCTGCTTTGTGGCGCTGGAAAAACCGGATTGATCAGAAATTCATGGATAAGTTTCGCGACTTGTCGCCGATGGCCCTGCCCGATCTGCCGCGGGAAATGGCGGCGGGGCTGCGCGAGGTTCTGGGGGACAAGCCCATGTGCGGGGGCTGCGGTGCCAAGTTGGGGCCCGGCAGCCTGAACAGCGCTTTGACCACCCTACCCGCGCATATCCGTGCCGACATTCTGTCAACGCCCGGCGATGATGCCGCCGTTATCAAGATGGGCGAGGTGCGGCAGATCCTGACCACCGATCACCTGCGCGGCTTCACCCTAGACCATGCCTTGCAGGCACGGATTGCCGCCGTTCACGCGCTAGGAGATTGTTGGGCCATGGGCGCGAAGCCTCAGGCCGCGCTTGCGACCTTGATCCTGCCGCGCCTGTCGCCAGATCTGCAAAGCCGGTGGATGGCGGAAATCATGGCCGAGGCCGCCGCCGTCTTTGCCGAGGAGGGGGCCGAGATCGTCGGTGGCCACAGTTCGATGGCGGATGAACTGACGCTAGGGTTTACCGTGACCGGGCTGCTGGATCGGCCCGCGATCACCCTGGACGGCGCGCAACCCGGTGACATTCTGGTGCTGACAAAGCCGCTTGGCACCGGAGTAATTCTGGCCGCTGAAATGCAGCTCCGCGCAGCCGGAGAAGTGGTCGCCAATGCGTTGGCGCAGATGGCGGCCAGTTCCGGCCCGGCCGCGCGCATCCTTGCGCCGCATGCCCATGCGATGACGGATGTGACCGGGTTCGGTCTGGCCGGGCATTTGCTGAATATCTGTAGCGCCTCGGGCGTAGCGACCCGGTTGGATCAAGGGCGGATTCCGGTTCTGCCCGGTGCATCCGCGCTGTTGGCCAAGGACCTGCGGTCCACCATTCACGGGGCAAATGAAGCAGCTGTTCTTAGCCTGATAGACGGGCTTGCCGATCCGATTCTGTTCGATCCACAAACCTCGGGCGGATTGCTGGCGGCAATACCTGCCGACACTGGCGATCAGGTGATAAACGCGTTTCAGGCTATCGGGGTTGGCGCGGCCATCATAGGCGAGATCACAGCCGGATCACCCGGGATCGACCTCGTTTAACGCCTTGGCCAGTTGATCTGCAACGGCGGGCAGGGCTGAATCCGTCAATAGCTGCGCCGGAACAACTGCCGCAGTATGCGCGTCGTCACGCCTTCGGGCACGGGCATAGGCGGGGTCATAGTGATGAACAACCAGGCCCTCGGCCAACGAAAGCCAGTCCTGACTTTCGACCATCTCAACCCATTCGTGCACGCGCTCTGCACCGACCAAGGCGCGCAGACCTTCCAGCAAAGCGGTCAGTTCCGCAGGCTTGGCCAGCAGATCGGAATATGCCCGCGCCAAATATGCCGCGCGGGTCGGAACCGGTGCTTCGATCTCGACCCGAGGCGCGCGGATCATGGCCTGCCAAAGGGCGGGCGGAATGCGCAGAGTGCCGATGCGGGCCGACTCTGCCTCCACCACCACTGGCTTGGCCGGATCAAGCGCTTGAAACGCCGTGATCAAGCCGGACTCGAACCCCTTCTGCGATGGCTGTCCCGCTGCGATTGAGCCAAGGATTGACCCACGATGGCCCGCCAATCCCTCAAGGTCCACGACCTGTATTCCCCGCGCCTGCAACATCGGCAGAAGCGCGGTTTTGGCAGTTCCAGTATTGCCATCCAGCCGGATCAGCCGAAAGGGCAGCGTGCTGTCATAGAGCTTTTCAACCACCGCCCGCCGGTAGCTGCGGTAACCGCCCTCCAGCACCTCCACCCGCCAGCCGATCTGGCGCAGGATCGTGGCGAAAGAGTTTGACCGCTGCCCGCCGCGCCAGCAATAGACCAAGGGCCACCAGCCACCGGGTTTATCCATCAGCTGGCTTTCGATGTGCTGCGCGGCATTTCGGGCAACCAGAGCCGCACCGATCTTGCGGGCGTCGAATGGGCTGACCTGCTTGTAGATCGTGCCGACGCGGGCGCGTTCCTCGTCTGACAGGACCGGAAGGGAGATTGCGCCGGGCAGGTGATCTTCGGCGAATTCCAAGGGCGCGCGCACGTCGATCACGGTGTCGAACCCGTGCCACACCCCTTGCCAGAGATCTCCCAGCTCAACGCTCACGCCAGATTTTCCTTCCTGTCGGACGATCGACGCGCCGCGTCAGATCTCTTCGCCGTTCATCTTGCGAAACCGCTGGATCAGGCTCGATGTATCCCACCGTCCGCCACCGAGCTGCTGAACTTCTGCATAGAACTGGTCAACCAGCGACGTGACGGGCAGCGACAGGCCCATTTCCTTGCCCTGTTCCAGCGCAATTCCCAGATCCTTGCGCATCCAGTCGACAGCAAACCCGTGGGTGAAGTGGTTGTCCACCATCGTGTCCGCGCGATTGGCCAGCTGCCACGATCCGCCTGCGCCCTGGGAAACGAGCTTGGCCACTTTCTTGGCGTCGAGCCCGGCTTTCATGGCAAAGTACAGCCCTTCGGAGATGCTTTGCACCGCACCCACGATGCAGACCTGGTTGACCATCTTGGTCAGCTGGCCGGACCCCACGGGGCCGAAATGTTCAATCGCTTTGGCATAGGCATCCATCACCGAGACCGCCGCCGCATAAGGCGCGTCATCACCGCCGCACATGATGGCCAGCTGGCCGTTTTCGGCCCCGGCCTGTCCGCCCGATACCGGCGCATCGACCCAGGCAAAACCTTGCTCTGCCCCACTTGCAGCCAGCTCACGGGTGACGATTGCTGAAACGGACGTGTGGTCGACAAAGACAGCGCCGTCCTTCATCCCCGCAAACGCCCCGTCCTCGCCCAGAACCACGGACCGCAGGTCGTCATCATTGCCCACGCAGGCCATCACGAAATCGCACCCTGCCACGGCCTCGCGCGGGGTCACGCCATGCGACCCGCCATGCTGCGCGGCCCATTTTTCAGCCTTCGCCGTCGTGCGGTTATAGACCGTCACCTCGTGCCCGGCGGCCTGAAGATGCCCCGCCATTGGGTAGCCCATCACACCCAGACCCAGAAACGCTACTTTCGCCATGTTCTCATTCCTCCTGATGCAGCGCATACGCGCCTGCCTTTGCCCCTTCATCGCGGGATATCTTGGCGGGGGCAAGCCCGCGGCTCGTTGATATTGGTCAAAGTCACCAACCGAGATGCGGCCTAGGGTGATGTCATCAAGCGCAGGACATTCAAATGAGCAACCCCATTCCCACCGGTTTAACCAGCGCCGAGGCTGCGCGTCTGCTGGTCAAACACGGCCCGAACCGCCTGGCCGAGGCGCAAGTGATTTCGCCACTGCGCATCCTTGCGCGGCAGTTTGCGGGGTTCCTTGTGCTGGTACTGATCGCGGCAATGGTCATCGCCGCCGCGCTCGGCGAAGCCGTAGACGCGCTCGCCATCGGCCTGGTCGTGCTTTTGAACGGAATCCTTGGGTTCGTGCAGGAATGGCGAGCCGAGACTGCTCTGGCCGCGTTGCGCCAAATGCTCGACCCCAAGGCGCGTGTGGTGCGCGACGGTCAGCAGCAGATGATCGAGACTTCGGGCATCGTCCCCGGTGATCTGGTGGTGATGGAAGCGGGCGACCGGGTGCCAGCCGACACCGCGCTGCACATCGCGCTGCAATTGAAGGTCGACGAGAGCGTGCTGACAGGGGAATCCCTGCCGGTCGATAAATCTGGCCAGGACCAACGGGTCCAAATGGGCACATCGGTTGTCGCTGGCCGCGCCGAAGGGATCGTCACCGCCACCGGTAGCCGCACCCAGTTTGGCCAGATCGCGGAACTGACCGGGTCCGTTGGAGAAAAGCAGACGCACCTGACCCGGCAACTCAGTCGGCTTGCCCGCCAGATGGGCCTTGCTGCCATTGCTCTTGGCGGTGCGGTCGTCGTGGCGGGGTTGGCAGCGGGGCAAGACCTGCTGGATATGTTTATGACCGGCCTGTCATTGGCCGTAGCGATTGTGCCGGAAGGTCTGCCTGCCGTGGTCACGATTACACTCGCGCTCGGGGCTTCTGCAATGGTACGCCACCACGCCTTGGCACGGCGCCTGCAAGCCGTCGAAACACTTGGCGCGGCTTCGGTGATCTGCACGGACAAGACCGGCACTTTGACGGAAAACAAGATGACGGCGGCGCGCGTCTGGTTGCCAGGGGATCGCGTTTTGGAGGTCACTGGCACCGGCTATGACCCGTCTGGCCATATCGAGGGGCCGGGGGGGCCACAGCGCCACGGCGACGATCCGGTCCTGTCCGAGCTTTTGGACTGCTCCATGATCTGCAACCACGCCAGCCTGCGGCAGGAGGCCGGTCAATGGCAGATTATCGGCGAACCCACGGAAGGCGCTCTTATCACGCTGGCCTACAAGGGATGGGCGCCCCTGCCAGACCCCACCTGCGTTCTGTCGGAAAACGCGTTTTCGTCCGAACGCAAGCGAATGAGCGTGGTCTCCACCTGCAACGGCGGCCCGGTGCTCTACGCCAAGGGAGCGCCAGAGGCGATCTTGGATGTCTGCACACAGGTCGCGGGACCGGATGGTCCGGTGCCGATGATTGCCGCGGCCCGGCGGAGTGTCGAAGACGCCTACACACGGATGGCGGGTGAGGGGCTGCGGGTCATCGGATTGGCCTCGGCAAAGGTCGATGGCGCCGACGCGGCAGAGGAGAATCTGACCTTCCTCGGCCTCGTCGGCCTGATCGACCCGCCAAGGCCCGAAGTCCCTGCCGCCGTCGCCGCCTGCCGATCCGCCGGTATCCGCGTGATCATGATCACCGGCGACAGCCCGATAACCGCTCAGGCCATTGCCAGCCAGGTCGGTCTGCCGGTCGGCCAGATGGTGACCGGCGACCATGTGGACGCGGCCACGGACGCCGATCTGCAGGCACTGCTGGAACAAGACGTGGTCTTTGCCAGAACCGCGCCCGCCCACAAGATGCGGCTGGTCGAGGCCTTGCAGGCCGAAGGCCAGATCGTCGCCATGACAGGCGACGGGGTAAACGATGCGCCCGCCCTGAAACGCGCTGACATCGGCGTTGCCATGGGCATTCGGGGCACGGACGTGGCCAAGGACGCCGCCGATCTGGTGCTGCTCGACGACAATTTCGCCACCATCGTGCGGGTCGTCCGCGAAGGCCGCCGCCAGTTCGAGAATGTGCAGCGCTTCGTGCGATACCTGTTGTCTTCCAACGCCGGTGAGGTCGTGGCGATCCTGGTCAATCTCTTCCTGGGCGGGCCGCTGATCCTGCTCGCCACGCAGATCCTGTGGATGAACCTGATCACCGATGGTGTCACGGCGGTTGCGCTCGGGTTGGAGAAGGCGACCAAGGACCAGATGGAGGATCCACCCCGCCCGATGAAGGCGGGCATCCTCGGGCCTGCGGGCCTTGCCATGATCCTCGCCTTCGGGGCCTATGCGGGCACGGCCGGCCTGTGGGTGTTCTATACATTGCTGCCGCAGGGCGAGGACATCGCCCGCACTGCCGCATTCACGGCGATCGTGGTATTCGAAAAGATGAGCGTCTTCGCCTTCCGGTCCTTCCGCCAGCCATGCTGGAAGATCGGGCTTGCCTCCAATCCGCTGCTCCTGGTCGCGCTGGTGCTGATGCTTGCCGCGCAGGTGGCCGCCGTCTACTGGCCGCCCCTACAGGTGCTGCTGCGCACCGTCCCGCTTGGGGTGGACCACTGGCAGATGATCGGCCTTCTGGCCCTGCCCCTGATCCTTGTCCCTGAAGCGGTGAAATCGGTGATGGTCTGGCGGGACCGGAACAGCCCCGCCTGAGGTCAGCTTGCCGCCGCCAGCAACGAGGCATTGCCCCCCGCCGCCGTGGTGTCGATGCAGACATGGCGTTCCAGTCGGCACATGGCGGCCAGATCGGCGCGCGAGGTCAGCGGGATAAGCCGCCCGTCTCGCCCGGCCAAAGCAGAGCGGATCGCGCGGGCGGGCTCTTCCGGCCCGTCATAGGCGACCACGGCAAAGCCTGTCAGATCGGTCAGAGCCTCGGCCTGCAACAGCCCGTCAATCTCTGCGCCCGGCGCAACCGCCACAGCCTTGCAGCCCGCCCATTCAGCGATGCGCACCTGTTCGGCGGCGGCTTCCTCGGTCGGGCCAAGGCACAAAACCGTGCCGCGTGCAAAGATCGACAGACGGTTTGATTCCCCCGTCGGGCCCGGCAGGCTTTCTGTGCTGCGCCGTTTCAGCGTGTCGGTCACGGCCTTGTCCAGCGCCGCCTGCACCTGCGCCGGATCGGCCCCCTTGCCGCCGCGCGCGGGTGCGGAGG